>JARFPV010000535.1 GCA_029288115.1 Akkermansiaceae bacterium
ACCCCCCCAAACGAGATTTGGATTCAAGTCTCGTGGGCTCGGAGATGTGTATAAGAGACAGGCCCGATGCTGTCCTTCTCGGGCGTCTTTGCTTACGGGGCTCTATTCCCATCAGGCGGGGATTGCCAATTTCACAGGGCGCGATCAATCCGCAAAGTTGGGGCCGGCCTATCGTGGCAAGCTGGCCAAGCGATGCGTTACCCTGGCTGAGGTTCTTAAAGCGGATGGATATAGCACCTATGGTGTTGGGAAATGGCATGTTGGCGACCAAGAACTCCCCACGAAGCGCGGTTTTGATGAATATTACGGATATGTTCGGGGACATAGCACAGGACAGTGGAGCCCTAACAATTACAAACGATTTCCAGCGAACCGGGAGCCTGAGTTCAGTTATAAGGAGGGCGAGTTCTATGCGACAGATGCCTTCAGTGACTATGCTTTGGAATTCGTAAAGCAGGGTCAAAAGAAGGATAAACCTTTTTTCCTGTACCTAGCGCACTCCTCGCCACATTTCCCATTGCATGCGCCGCCACAAACACGTGATTCATACCTCGATACGTACCGTCGTGGCTGGGACATCTTACGCAAGGAGCGCTACGGGCGACAGAAAACACTAGGCCTGGCAACAGAAAGCTGGACCTTCACGGAACGGTCTGACGTGCCCATCGACAGGAAAGGCAAGTCTGGGGAAATCGCCAACGGATACTCAGGCCAGCAGAACCCAGCATGGGATACGATTGATGCGGACCGTCGTGAGGATCTGGTCTATCGCATGGCAACCTTTGCAGCCATGGTTGAACATGTGGATCGTGGGATTGGGCGATTGGTTGATCATTTGAAGGAAACAGGTGACTTAGAGAACACGTTGATCATATTTACCAGTGATAATGGCGCCTGTTATGAATGGGGGCCCTATGGTTTTGATAGACACAGCCGACAAGGCTTCACGATCCTGCACAAGGGAGAGAAACTACAGAGTGTGGGAGGTCCTGGGACTTATCATTCTGTGGGTAGTGCCTGGTCATGTCTGAGCAATACTCCTTTACGCATGTACAAGCATTTCAATCATGAAGGTGGAAACTGCAGTCCGCTTATTGTTCATTGGCCCAAAGGAGTTGCGCGCCCGAATCGTTGGGTGCGAACACCGATTCATCTGATGGATATAATGCCGACCATTTGCAGCATCACCAGTATTACATACCCCAGCACATTCAATGGATACGATATCATTCCCGTTGCCGGAATCAGTTTTGCCCCCATTTTGAAGGGAGGCGATACGATGCCCGAACGGACTCTGTGTTTTGATCATTTTGACTCAAGTGCTATTCGTATGGGAAACTGGAAGCTGGTACGAGGAAACAATCGCTACAAAAAACGCACCTGGGAACTCTACGATATTTCAAGCGACCGCTGTGAAACGAAGAATCTGATAGCTGTGCATCCTGAGCGAGTGGAGGCCATGAAAACAGAATGGCTGGAATGGGCTAGACGAATGAAGATCAGCCCATACTACAAGCACAAACAATGAAACACCGGACAAGGTGTCCTAAGACGTTAACTTGATCACCAATCAACCTGAACCGCCCGTCTTCCTTTTTGAGGACGGGCGGTTTTTTTGTGGGAATGATCCGGTGTGACTAGGCACCCCACTCTGCCAGCGCTTTGGTCAGGGCGGGGGACTTCTTCACCCGGAGTGTCTCGCCTGCTTCGATGGTGGCGCGTTTTCCGGATCCTGACTGGAGGTGGATTTCTACCGGGGTGCTTCCGGGGTGTTCTGCGAGGATGGAGCGGATTTTCTGCAGGTCTTGCTCTGAGTGGCGAGAGAGCCAGAGGCCAATCTGGACAGATCCATTTTTGGCATTTTTCCTCACCTTGAGTTCCTTGATCTCCGATCCTGTTAGGCGGAGGGTTTCGGTGCGCTCGTCCACCTGGACGTTCGCTTTGAAACGGATCACGCTACCAGACATGAGCAGGCCGGCGTCGCGTGCCGGCACGTAACTTTCCTGCCAGCAGACGACCTCACAGCTGCCGGTAAAGTCCTCGATGTGGAGCACGCCAAAGTGCTTGCCCGCCTTGGTCATCTTGTGTTCGACGTGACGGATCATGCCTGCGAATGGGTAGCGCGCGCGCTTGTTTTTGGTATCGAGCTCATCCATGAGGCCGATTTTTTCGAAGCGATCGGAGTCGATCACCCCACGGTATTTATCCAATGGATGACCACTCGTGTAACAACCTAACAATTCCTTCTCATTCGCGAGTTTTTCGTCTTTGGTCCACTCCTCGATCTCGGCAACCGCAGTGCCGTTTTCCTGGGCTGGTGCAGCGCCGGCGAAGTCCATGGTGTCGAACAGGGAGACCTGCCCTTGGGCGCGATCGCGTTGAGCGGAGCTGGCAGAGGCGACGACCTGTTCGATGCGTGCGAACATGGCGGCACGTGGTTCGCCGGTCCAGTCAAGCGCGCCCGCCTTTACCAGGTTCTCCAGGATGCGTTTGTTGACACTTTTTGAATCGAGCCGATTAGAGAAATCATCCAAGCTCTCGAATGGTCCATTTTCCTCGCGGTTGGAAATGGCTGTTGCCATGGCGCCTTCGCCCACGTTCTTGATCGCGGCCAGTCCGTAGCGGATGGCGAGTTTCCCTGAGGGGGTTTTCTCGGGTGCGAATTTGAGCTGCGAGCGATTGATATCCGGCGGCAACATCTCGATTTCCATACGGTTGCACTCGGAAATGAAGACGCCGATCTTGTCCGTATTGGTAAGTTCGTTCGATAGCAGGCCGCAGAGGAACTCAACCGGGTGGTTCGCTTTGAGGTAGGCGGTCCAGTAGGAAATATGGCCGTAGCAAGCGGAGTGGGACTTGTTGAATCCGTAACCAGCGAATCCGGCGATCTTATCGAAAATCTGGTTTGCGAGTGGCGCGGCGATGTTGTTTGTCTTGGCAGCGCCCTCGACAAAAATCTCACGCTGCTTCGCCATTTCCTCGGGTTTTTTCTTGCCCATGGCGCGGCGTAGAATGTCAGCGCCACCGAGTGTGTATCCGGCAAGCATCTTGGCGGCATTCTGCACCTGCTCCTGATAGATCATCACGCCGTAGGTGTCTCCGCAGATTTCTTCTAACAGAGGGTGCTCATAATTCACCGGCTTGATGCCTTTCTTCACCTCGATCATCTGATCGATGTAATCCATGGCGCCCGGGCGGTAGAGGGCGAGCAGGTCGATGATGTCCTCGATTTTTGAAATTCCGTATTTTTTGCAGGTTTCCACCATGCCACCGGATTCCAGCTGGAACACACCCATGGTCTCGCCTCGGTTCAGCAGTGCGAGCGTTGGTTCGTCATCGAGCGGCACGCTGTTGATATCAAAGTCCGGTGTGTGTTTGATGATGTGGTTCACTGCATCCTGAATCACGGTCATGTTCTTCAGCCCCAGGAAGTCCATTTTCAGCAGGCCCAGCTCAGTGATAGCTCCCATATCACACTGGGTCACGACCTCGCCCTCGTTACCGCGGGTTAATGCACAGTGTTCGTCGAGGGCCCGATCACCGATCACGACACCAGCGGCGTGCACACCTGTGTTTCGGTTCAGTCCTTCGAGCTTGAGGGCATAACTCCAGAGGTCTTGCCAGGTGCTTGAGTTCTCGATGATTTCGCGTAGCTCGGCCTTTTCATCATATTCCGATTGCAGTTTCACGCCCGGTTTGGCCTCGATCATCTTAGCGAGCATGTCGGCGTCACCATAGGAAACACCCATCACGCGCGCGACGTCCCGGATCACGCTTTTGGCACCCAGCGTGCCATAGGTGACGATGTGCGACACTGACCGCTCACCGTATTTTTGGCGTACGTATTCGATCACCTCAGGTCGGCGCGACTGGCAAAAATCGATGTCCACATCCGGTGGGCTGACCCGTTCCGGGTTGAGGAATCGCTCAAACAGGAGGCCAAAGCGGATTGGGCAGATATCGGTGATGCCCATGGTGTAGGCGACGAGTGATCCGGCAGCTGATCCACGTCCCGGACCGACCGGGATGTCATGGTCGCGCCCCCACTGGATGAAGTCGGCGGTGATCAGGAAGTAGGATGCAAAGCCGAGGTCGTTGATGGTCTTGATTTCGTAATCGAGCCGATCATCGAGGGTTTTCCTGATCTCAGCTTCGCTGCACTCATGCATCTCGCAGAGGTAGTCGATTTCACCTTTGCCGTAGCGCTTTTCCAAGCCATCGAAACAGACTTTTCGGAAGTATTCCTCGCGCGGCGAACCGTCGGGGGAATCAAACTGGGGGTATTTTTCCGAGCTGGTGGGGTCGAGAACCAGTTCGACGTTGCACTTCTCCGCGATTTCCAGCGTGTTGTCACACGCGCCTGGGAAATCGGCGAACAGAGCGCGCATTTCCTCCGGTGTTTTGAAATAGTGATCGGCGGGGTAGCTCTTGCGGTTTTCATCCAAGAGCAGCCGCCCCTCACCGATGCAAATCAGGACGTCGTGTGCCTCGTGGTCGTCTTTATTCAGAAAATGCACATCGTTCGTTGCGACGAGTTTGAGCCCGAGCTCAGTTGCAAAGTCCTTGAGAGTGGAGTTGATCGTCTGTTGGATTTCCAGGTGTTGGTCGTTGAGTTCCAGATAGAAGTCGTCCTTGCCAAAAATACCAGCAAGGTGCTCGACCTCGGCACGTGCTGAGTCGGGATCGTTCAGGTGGAACCACTCGGCGACGGCGCCGTTGGTGCAGCCGCTCAGGCAGATAAGGCCCTCGGAATATTTTTCTAACAATGATCGATCCACCCGCGGCTCGCCAAGCCATTCACCTTCGAGGTGTCCCACGGAAACCAGTTTGACGAGGTTTTTCCAGCCGGTTTCATTTTTCGCCAGAAGTGTTAGGTGGGTGGAGTTTCTTCTGCCCGGGACTTCCTTCTTGTCCTCGATGCTGGCGGGTGCGAGGAAAATCTCACACCCCAAGATGGGTTTGATGCCCGCCTTGTGTGCATTCTGATAAAATTCGATCGAGCCAAAGAGATTGCCGTGATCTGTTAGTGCCACGGCGGGCATGCCTAGTTCGGCAGCGCGAGCGCAAAGCTCCTTGGTGCGGATGGTTGAGTCCAGCGTTGAGTAGGAGCTATGAACGTGCAGGTGAACGAAGGAATCCGACATGGGCAGAGCCAGTGTAGGAATCCTGCGCGGGTTGGCAACTACAAGTCCTCCGCGTAGTGCTTTTCTGGTAAAAAAAATGCTGTCCGAGCAGTCACCAATGAGCCCGATTGGGCAACGAATGCATCAAGGCGCAGTATCGTTTGGCATTATTGATCTTTTAGTATCCCATATTGACACGCGGCGATGGTTTGGTAGGATGTGTTACCAGAATCCCTTGCACATCCAATGGACGCTATGCAAAACCCACCCACGATTACATTTCATTGTCCGAACTGTGGTATGAAGCTACAGGTTGCGGCAGAGATGGCGGGTGTCACTGGCCCATGTCCCCAGTGCTCGGCAAGCATTGCCGCGCCTGCTGCGAATCAGCAAATGGCGGCACCCATACCATCAGCACCCGTCCCTGTTCCTCAAGCACCGCAACAGCCGGTGCAGCAGCCGGTGCAACAAGCTCCTGTGCAGCAGCCGGTTCAGCCTCAACAGGTCCCTGTGCGTCCAAGGCAACAGCCCGGAGGTCAACAGATGCCCCAGCAGCAGCCGGGAAATCAACAGGTGACCCAGCAGCCTCACCCGGCGCTGTCCGCTGCCCGTCAGGGGGCGGCTCAGCCGGCATCAGCGGCATCCGGTAAAGGCCGCCCACGTGCCCGCGAGCAGCGGGACTCCTTACCCCGTCAAATTGAGACACCAAAGGCACCGCGGAACTGGATGCGGGTCGTGTTTCCGCTCGCGTTTCTTCTTGTCGCCACCATCACTGTGCTCGTTGTTCTGCAAGCGGTGGGTATTTACGAGATTTATGACTTTGAAAAACTGAAGGCCTGGAGTTCGGAAACGACCGATTCCGGAAATGAAACTCCCATTGCGGATGGGACTATACGGTCGCCCCAGTCTGATCCCCCTGCACCGAGTGTGGGGTCGCCAAGTTCTAATCCTGATGCCAATCCTGACAGTGGGGCACCTGCTATTCCTGTCAGCCGCGAACCCAACGGTAAACCGGTCGATGGCGAGTTCCCCGAGCTTCAGTTGCCACCACCGGCTCCTGGTCCTCTTGACGGCAGCACCGTTCCGGGCAGCGTGAGGCCACCCGAACCACCTGAGGAAAGCCCCCCTTCACCTGCGGTGGTAACTCCCGACAAAACCGAAGATAAGAGCCCGCCCACAGCGGGCTCTCGCGCCTACCAGATCCTCACTCAGTTTCTTGAAGTCAAAAAACTGGAAGACCGGTTGCCTCTCATGTCGAAAAGCAAGCTGACCGACGAGCAACTGGCGGCAAGCTGTTTGGCAGGGGTTCTGAAGAGTGTGAAGTCCAAGCGGCTCGCTGAGATGGTGCCACGGGACTCAGACGGCATGATCCAGTATCTTTATTACGTTAGTTTTGAGGACAAGACCCAGCCGCAGATGCGCCATCGGATTGTGGTGCAGCTGGTGGAGCGACCAGGGATTCACCCACCACGTGTGCATGGGGATGCATTTATTGAGCACTATGAGAAAAAATTCGCGGACTATGGAAAGAGGCCGTCCAAGGATGTGACCACCTTTCATTGCATCGCCGAGGTGCGTACGGCTGATTTGGCTAAAAACATCCCGGAGGAGATGAAAAAGGAAACGATCAGAATGGTGATCAAGACCCACCCGCACGGTGCGGCGATGTTCGATGCCTTTCTTAACAAGAACTCACCTCTGATGGACAAAATCGGTCCGGGGAAGGAGTTTCCGTATGTGGAATCGCGGTTCTGTATCCTGTCGTTCCGCTGGAATACGGAAAACCCCGACAAACCCTACGTCGAGCTTAACGACATCGTGGCATCGGGGTGGGAGAGGTAATAAAGGGTTACTTTTTCGGACGCTTCACGCAGACAAACGCCTGTTGTCTTTTGTAGCGTGGAATCGTTGCATCAGTGGTGATCTTGATCATGCCGAAGCCGGGTTGGTCTGTGCTTGTCGGCCTGACTACAAGCTCATACTCCCACCCCTCGCGGATGGTTTTAAGCTCGTAGGGGAAGTCTTTGTTGGATCCCGCGTGTTCGGTAATGTGGATCGGTTTGTCGTTATTGACCTTGAGTTTGATCGTCTTGGGTTTTGGATCTTCGTTCAGGTTCCAGAGTAAGGTCATGGGTTCTACCTCAAACAGCACGGGGATCGTAAGTTCCACGGACATAACGGTGGACGGTTTGTCATCCTCATCATCAGTAGTCCATAGAAGGACGGTTTTTTCAACGGTGCCTGAGAAACTGCCGATGGCGAACTGCACGCGGATCTCACCTTTTTCACCGGGTTTATAGACCAGCTTGCTACCTTTGACCTTGGCGCTGAGGCAGGAGCACGCAGAGTCGTACTTGGCAATTGTCAGTGTGCGATTGGTTTTGTTTGCAAAATGATACGGCACGGTGACCTTGGTTGCGTCCGGCTCTGCGGTGATCGCAATCTTGTTTTTGATGAAGGTGAAACCTTCTGCGGCGATCAAGTCGGGTGCTGCAAAAAAAACAAGTGTGAGTAGGGGGAGAATGCGGTTCATGGATCGCGGTGAGATTTACTTGCTGAGGTTGTTCTCGACCAGTTCCACGGCGATGATGAGGGTGCCATCACGCCACTTGGGTCCGAGAATCAAGAGCGGACGTCCTTTTTTGAGGACGGGATCAGTTTTCATCACCTTACGCTTGTGTTGCCATAATTCAAGGTCAAGACGCATGCCGCCATCGTCGGAACGTCCACGCGACTCATAACTTAGAAGAATTTCCTCGGCCGGCTTCAAAGGTGCCAGCCAGTTCTCGTAACTACGGAACACGGGCTGCTTGTCGGTGCCGAGCTTACGGTAATGCTTGAAGCGCATTTTTTCGATGCTCTGCAGTCGTTTCTCCGTTGCAGCGTCCAGCTTGGTCACCTTGTCACCGAGCTTGGCTACATCGCCATCGGTGCCGATGTAGAGCGTTGCCCTCAGTATCCCCACCTCTTCCTTGCCGCTGTCCTCAGCCAGAGCAGAAGGAGCTGTGAGAAGCAGTGTGGGAAAAAGTAACGTCGTTAGGAAGCGGAACATCGTATGGAGTAGGCTGGAGTGTTAGTAGAATGTCCCCGTGCTGACCATGACCGTACCATTTGAGGTGTTAGCAGCGGGGCGACCGACCATTTCCAGATCATCAGGAATATCCTCGAGGCCCTTGAGTACGATCACTGTGGCGCCGGCGTCTTCTGTGCGGAACATGTCTGCGCTGACATCGCCGTCAGGTGTATAAACGGTAGAAACCGCCGCAGTGGCTGGCGAGGTAATGGTCGTAGGCTCGGCAACACGTGTGCCCATGTAGAAGCAGAGGGCCATCGCGGCTGCTGCAGCGGGGACCGCGAGCCATTGCCAGAAACTGCGCTTGCGAGATCCGGAAGCTGCCGGGGTGTGTCGCTCATCCTCGATGTGGCGCAGGATGCGCTCGTTGAAAAAATCCGGATATGGAGGTTCGACGCTCGCCGGGACTGCCTCACGGATGGATGTGTTCATCGCCCGGATGGCATCGCGCTCGGCGAGTAGTTCCGGGTGCTCTTGCGCCCATGCCTCGACACGTTGGAGTTCCTCACCCTCTAGCTCGCCGTCGATCCAGAGTGTGAGTGTTGTTTCATCAGGTTGTTTCTTCATGGTTGTTGTTAGTTGATGGTTCGTGGGGGCCTAATTCTCATCAGGCCGGAGTATCCCTTGGAGTTTTTTGCGTGCGTAGTGAAGCCGACTCATCACCGTGCCGATTGAGTTTTCGGTGATCTCAGCGATTTCCTTGTAGTCGAGTCCCTGGACCTCTCGCAGTAGGATTACCTCGCGGTGCTCCTCGGAGAGTTTGGCAATTGCGGCGTTGATCTGCTCGCGCAGTTCGCTTTGTTGTATCGCCTCATCAGGTCGGGCATCGTGATGCGGTGCGGTGGTGGCTCCCGGGTCAATGCGGCTGGCGTCAAACACTTCGTCGTTAAGCTCGCCATCACCTTCGATGCGGCGTTTTCTAAGCCAGTCATAAACGACGTTGTGACTGATGCGGAACAGCCAGGTTGAGAAGCGTGCCCGCGACTCGAACTTTGGCAGTGCCTTCCACGCCTTGATGAATGCCTCTTGGGACAAATCCCAGGCATCGGCATCGTTTTTGACCATATTGTAGATCATGGCGTAAATTTTTCCACGGTGTTTGCTGACGAGTCGGTCGAATGCCCGCATGTCACCCGCTTGGGCCTTGGCGACCCACGCGGCATCTTCGCTGGCATCCTCATTGGGTGGTGTGCCGCGGTTGTCGGATGAATCATTTTCACCCGATTTTCCGGTAGCTTCGGACCCGCCCGCCGAGCCCCCCCCTGAGGCGGAGTCCGGTGGCACGGGTCTGTTCAGCCCGTTGGACGCGATCTTGCGGAAAATATTCATGAAAATTCAAGGAATCGTCGCCATGAAGAATGACGGCCACAGAGGATTTTGGCAAGGCGGGGTTTTGATCCTCGCTGTCTTTCCGGTGAGATAAAAAAAATACGCCATAATGCGTCTTTTCCTTTCGCAAATCCGGTAGTCGTGGCTACGCTTGCTCCAGCGATGCAATGTGACTTCTGCGACAGTAAGGCAACGGTATTCTTCACCCAAATCATTGATGGGAATTCGAAGAAAACGAACCTCTGTGATGCCTGTGCTGCCAGCCAGGGGGTAACAGACCCGGAGGGGTTCCTGCTTCCCAGCATTGACTTCCCGGTGAGTGGTTCAAAATCAGAAGTGAAAGACGATTTGCCCGAGGCGCCACCCGCACCCGTGATGGATGGCAAGACTTGTTGCCCCGACTGCGGGTTTGCATTCGATGACCTCAAGAAAACCGGTCGTCTTGGCTGTAGCGGCTGTTATCAGTTTTTCCGCGAGGAGATTAAACATAATCTGGCCGGTATGCATAAGGGCACCAGCCACACCGGACGTGTGCCAGAGGGAATGGTTGAAGCATTTCAAACACGCCAACGGCTAGAGGCGCTGAATAAAGAAATGGACGATGCGGTTAGCGCGGAGGACTACGAGAAGGCCGCCCAGCTCCGTGATCAGATTAGCCAGATCGAAGAAAAATTACTAACGCCCGATACCTGATCCCCCTGTTGCCATGATGCGATTTTCCACACTACTGAAGCACGCTGCCGACTGGATGACCGGGGCGGATGCCGACAGTGCCATCGTACTTACGAGTCGTATCCGACTGGCGAGGAACGTCGTTGGTGCACCTTTTCCCGGCTGGGCGCGCAAACAAGAGCGGACCGAATTGTTGGGATCACTGCGGGAAACAATCGAGTCTCTGCCGAACATGAAGGAAGCGTTTTCACAGGAGTTGAGTGCGCTTTCATCCGTTCAAAAGCAGGTGCTCGTGGAGCGTCACCTGATTAGCCGCGAGCAAGCTGCACGAGGGGAGGGGAGCGCGACTGTGGTCAATCGTAGCCAGACACTCAGTGTGATGATAAATGAGGAAGACCACCTGCGGTTGCAGTCGATCCGGTCAGGCTTACATCTGCGCGAGGCGTATGACCTCATCGCGAGCGTCGACATGGAATTGGAACAAAAACTTCCCTATGCCTTTGACCACGAATTAGGATATCTCACTGCCTGTCCGACGAATCTGGGCACTGGGTTACGCGCTTCTGCCATGTTGCATCTCCCTGGACTTGTGATCAGCGACCACATAGGTCAGGTGATTCAGGCGGTTGGCAAACTGGGCTTGGCTGTGCGTGGTATCTTTGGCGAAGGAACCGAGTCGCTCGGGCATCTGTTCCAGATTTCCAACCAATCGACTCTGGGTGAATCCGAGGATGACATCATCAATCGTCTTGAGCGGGTGATTAAAAAAGTTCGCGATCATGAGCGAAACGCACGGCTCAAACTGATCGAAGATGATCCGCAGATGGTGGCGGATAAGATTGCGCGTGCCTACGGGTTGCTCAAGTATGCCTATGTCATTGACTCCAAGGAAGCTCTGACACATCTGTCCCTCATCCGCCTTGGCAGTGATATGGAATGTTTTCCAAACGAGACGATCCAGCTTTGTGATACCTTGCTCATGGACATTGAGCCTGCGCACCTCCAGCACCAGGCTGGACGTAAGCTATCACCTGAGGAACGCGATACAAATCGTGCTAAAATCATCCGTGACCGTTTGCATTCTCTGCCAATCCCTGATATAGGTTTCATCAACTAGACTAATCTGCCCGTAAGGCACCTCAACAATCATGAATAATTTTACTCCAAGAGCCCAGCAAGTCCTGGCACTCGCTCGAAAAGAAGCAGACCGCTTCAATCACAATTACGTCGGAACCGAACACATTCTACTAGGCCTGATCAAACTCGGCCAGGGAGTTGCCGTGAGTGTGCTCCAGAACATGGGGCTCGATCTCGAGACGGTGCGTATTGAAGTGGAAAAACAAGTGGGCTCCGGTCCAGAGAGTAAAATTTCGGGCAACATTCCATACACTCCGCGTGTGAAAAAGGTGTTATCGTTGTCTAATAAAGAAGCCCAGCAGCTCGATCACTCCTACGTGGGGACCGAACACCTTTTGTTAGGGCTGCTTCGTGAAGGCGAGGGTGTCGCTGCCCGCGTGCTTACGACTTTGGAAGTGGACATCAACCAGACGCGTCAGGAAATCCTCGCGGAAATCGATCCGAATTTCAGCCCAGAAGAGCTTGGGGCAGACTTTGACGAATTCGATGACGACAGTAACGAAATGATGGAAGAGGAGGAGGGCAAGGGCAAGACGCCCGCGCTTAAGGCATTCGGGCGTGATCTCACCAAACTTGCTGAGAAGGATAAACTCGACCCTGTCATCGGGCGCGAGTCCGAGATTGAGCGTGTCATTCAAATCCTCTGCCGCCGCACCAAAAACAATCCCGTGCTCATTGGCGAAGCGGGTGTTGGTAAAACGGCCATTGTCGAGGGCTTGGCACAGGAAATTGCCAACGGTAACGTCCCCGAACTGTTGCGTGAACAGCGTGTTGTAACACTCGACCTAGCGCTTATGGTTGCCGGCACCAAATACCGTGGCCAGTTTGAAGAACGTATCAAGGCGGTGATGGATGAGATCCGTAAGGCGGGTAACATCATCCTCTTTATCGATGAACTGCACACTATCGTGGGTGCTGGTTCCGCAGAGGGAGCCATGGATGCCTCGAATATTATCAAACCTGCGCTGTCACGCTCTGAACTCCAATGTGTGGGTGCGACTACGATGAATGAGTATCGCAAATTCATTGAGAAAGACTCGGCTCTCGAGCGTCGATTCCAGAAGGTCAAGGTGGATGAACCTTCACAAGAGGATGCCATCGCCATTCTGGAAGGACTCCAGTTCAAATATGAGGAACACCACAAGGCGGTGTACACTCCGGCTGCCATCGAGGCCGCTGTGAAGCTGTCGTCGCGCTACCTCTCAGACCGATTCCTGCCTGATAAGGCAATTGATGTGTTAGATGAAGCCGGTTCCCGAGCACGCATCGGCCAGATGACCCGTCCGCCCAAGCTCAAGGACCTTGAAGCGAAAATCGTTGAGATCCAGGAAGACAAGGTGGCAGCGATCAACGACCAGAATTTTGAAAAAGCCGCGTCGATGCGCGATGCTGAAAAGCAGGCGAAAAAAGAGCTCGAGGAAATCGTCGCCACCTGGCGTGCCGAGAGTGAAGAGACCATCGTTGAGGTTGGCGAAGACGAAATCATGGCGGTCATTTCCAAATGGACTGGCGTGCCACTCCAGCGCATGGAGGAGAAAGAGGCACAAAAGCTGCTCAAAATGGAGGAGCAACTCAAGAGCCAGGTCATTGGCCAGGACACAGCTGTCGTGACTATTTCCAAGGCCCTGCGTCGTTCGCGAGCCGATCTTAAGGACCCGCGCCGCCCGATTGGCTCGTTCCTTTTCCTAGGGCCCACCGGTGTGGGTAAAACTTACCTTGCCCGTAACCTTGCCGAGTTCATGTTCGGTGATGCCGACTCGCTCATCCAGATCGACATGTCCGAGTACATGGAAAAATTCTCCACCTCTCGCCTGATTGGCTCGCCTCCCGGCTATGTTGGATATGAGGAAGGTGGACAACTTTCCGAGGCTGTTAGGCGCCGCCCTTATTCGGTCGTTCTTTTCGATGAAATCGAGAAAGCACACCCGGATGTGATGAACCTGCTATTGCAGATTCTCGAAGAAGGCATGGTGACAGATTCGTTTGGTCGGAAAATCGACTTCCGCAATACCATCATCATTCTCACTTCCAACGTCGGTGCATCCAGCATCAAACGCCAGACCTCGCTTGGCTTTGGCGCCATGCAAGAGGACGAAGCGGATTTCGACGGCATGAAGGAAAAAATCCTCGAAGAGGCGAAAAAGCAGTTCAAACCGGAATTTCTTAACCGCCTTGACGACACCGTGGTATTCCACATGCTCGAGAAGAAAGCCCTCAATGTCATCGTCGACCTCGAGTGCAGCAAGCTCTTCACCCGTCTTGAGGATAAGAGCATTACTCTGAAAATGGACAAGAATGCTCGCGAATTCCTGATGGATAAGGGGTATGATCCTAACTACGGAGCGCGCCCAATGCGCCGTGCTGTGGAGAAGTACCTTGAAGACCCGCTCGCCGAAGCACTGCTCCGCGCCGACATCAAGGAAGGTGACACAGTCAAGGTTACTCGCAAAAAAGACGCCGAGGAGCTTACTTTCAAGCCGGTCCAGCCGAAGGGTAAGGCGAAGGCCTGATAGCACGATCAGTCTCGCCTGGCAGGTATTGGATCTTTCTCTTTTGGAGGGTTAATCGTCTGGAGATATGCCATCAGATCAATCACTTCTGAGTCTTTGAGTGAGTTCAATAAACCATCCGGCATAAGGGAAACGGCAGACGTCTCGCGAGACTGAATTTCGGATTTGGTGATGACTATTTCCTGGCCCACAATACGGAGGGTCAGTGTGCGCTTGTTTTCTGCCACCACATTTCCGGCTAATGTTCGTCCACTTCGGGTGGTGATAGTGACCAGCTTGTAGTCATCTTGAATCACGCCACTTGGGTCAAGGATGTTATCGAGCAAGTAACTCAGATTGTTACGATTGGCCCCAGTAATATCTGGCCCGACGATGCCCCCTTCTCCATGGAGTTTATGGCAAGCCATGCATGTGCGCTGAAATAATCTTCTTCCCTTAATGGTATCAGCCTTAGCTAAAGAAGAATTTGTTAGGATCTTGAGGTATTTGGCATAGGCAGCTTTTTTTTCGTCGGGTAGCGTGTCGATGGAACCCCAAACTTCGAGAAAGCCACTACCCACTACCCGATGAAGCTGACGTGCAATATAGGAGGGGACATCACGTCGCGGGATGGTTTTCAACTTGATCGCTTGCGTCAGCTGCCAACCATAGGCTGGGCGACTAGCGAGTGTCTGAACGGCTTCAAGTTTTTCTTCCGTGGAGAATGTTTGATATTGCTTGAGTAGTTGTTGCCCAAGAGGCTTAAGATCATAAGCTGCTATAGCGCGGATTGCCTCAACACGCACTGCGGGATCATTAAGAAGCTTGGGTATAATTTTGGCAAGGTTGGCGTCTTTCTGCGAGGCGAGCGAACGCAGAGCCACATTTCGCTCTTTAGAAGGTTTTCTTTTATCAGTCACTGCAGTCAGCAAAATCTCAGTGACGGAGTTCATGCCAAATTGCCGTGAGATTTCGGTCGCGAGTTGCCTGGTTTCCCGATCGCCGTTTGATAATTGCGAATAAAACTGACGCCATCCTGCCGGAGGGGTGAGCCCACGTCTGCCGACCAGTCCGTCACGCATGCCCTTTAGCATGGCGGCTAAAGTTTTTCTGGAAGGAGAGCTTTTTAGTGCGTTTACCAGTTCTTTGAAAGCGTCTGCTTCCGTGGCACGACGGGAAATAAACTCACTAACAAGTGGAATATTACTTGCTGAGGCAAGCTCAAGTGCCAGGGCAGGTTTTTCTGGAACAAGCGGCTCAATGCCGAACCAAACCATTTTCGGGATGTTATGATCACCAGCATCTTCTTCATGAGTGAGCAGGGCGCGGGCAATATCCCAACGTTGTGGGTGAGGTAATCGCTGGAGACATGCCGCTAGTTTTAATCTCACCACAGCAGAGGCATCATTCGACGCCAAACTGGCAAACCTTTTCAACGTCCTCTCCCCTGGTGACTTATCTTCACAGAGTATTTGGATCGCCCACCCGCGGATGTATTCATCGGAATCGTTCAGTGCCTGATCTAATTTTTCATGGGTCAAACCTTGGGTGACATGCAGTGCCCACATCGCACGGAGACGATGGTTAGAATTTCCTTTTGTAGTAAATATTTTATGCAGTAATTGTAGGGCTTCTTCTGCTATAGGCTTGCTGCTTGCACGGTGCTGTAAGATCACGCGCGCTCTGCGAGCATGCCAGGAACTTTGCCTCAGTTGCATTCTAACCAGTGAAACATCGGACATTTTGGAAAGGTCATCATATCGGCCTTTCCAGTGAATTGCCGTGGATGATGCTGGGGTTATGCGGAAAATTCGACCTGTATCCTTGTTGAGCACCTCTTTGCCGCATATGTCCGCATCGTGCCAATCGAGGGCATACAACGCACCATCGGGTCCAAGCTCCATGCTAAAGCCAACCCACTGCGCGTTGTTAGCCCGGACAAAGTCATCTCCGTGACTAGCGATGAAGCCGGAGCCTTTCGGCGTCAATATATCACTGAGAACGGCGTGTTCATGGAGATTGCACATAAAGAGTCGCCCGTGATGTTTTTTAGGAAAAGCATCAGAGAGGTAAATCCGGGCACCTCCATGTGCCGAACGGTGGCTGTGATCGACAATCGTACGGATGTCCTGGTAAACGTAAGGGTTGAAGTGTTTACCACCTTGGCGGTGATAAATCCCTCCGGGAACAACATGAAACATGTGCGGGATCACGCATGCTGTAATAAAGAGATTTCCCTTTGCATCATAATCAATGCCCCACGGGTTACTGAAGCCATGGGCCACGACCTCAAAACGATCTTTGGTAGGATGATACCGCCAGACTCCACCATTGATATCCACGGGTTTGTCTTTGAACTCGATCTTCTTGGGAAACGGATCGTTATGGCGAAAAATGCGTCCTTTTTGTTTAGGCTTTCCAACACGTGATGGTGTGGCAAACCCCTGACAGCCGTATAGCCAGCCGTCCGGCCCCCAGTGAAAACTGTTCAGTGTCTCGTGCCTATCGCGAATGCCCCATCCTGTAAGGCGCACTTCGGTCTTTTCTAACTCTCCTTTGTCGTCGCCATTTTGGTCAGGAATAAAGAGCAGATTCGGTGGTGCACCAAGCCATAGTCCGCCAAACCCGACGGCAATGGCAGCCGGAAATGCGATACCTTCGGCAAATACCGTCTGCTTATCCGCTTTGCCATCCTGGTCGGTGTCTTCAAGGATAATGATCCTGCTATCCCCTGAGTTGGAAAAGCCCTTTCCTCTAGACTCGTAATCCCGGTTCTCGGCGATCCAAAGGCGCCCCCGGTCATCCCAGCAGAATGCCATGGGCTGGCGGATCATCGGCTCACCTGCAAAGAGATTCACTTTCACGCCATCGACCGTAGTCATTGCCTTAACCGCATCATTTGGTGAAAGGAATGTAGCTTTTCGCCCCTCGTTTTGTGCAAGTTTCCAGAGATCCATCAGGTGTTTCTTTCCTGTATATCTTTTCCACTGTTCTGTTAGTTCCTTGTTGGAAAATTGTTTGTTGTAGACGAGTAACCGATGCTGGATGGTTTCAGTTTTACCTTGGGGGATCTGCCAATCACCCAATCGTGCTCGCACTGGGCCAATACCTAGTTGATTGTCTACCCTCCATGGTTGTGGATAGCCTTTGTTTTTGGGGTGATCAAAAATAGCGATGTGTGCCATGTCGTTCCTGCCTTCTACCTGCATGCCCACGTCCACCCAAATGTCGCGCTTACCTTCTGCATTTGCATCAATCAGGCGTCTGGAGTTCACAGCTTGGCCGTTGATCCCTTTGCGCCACGGCATACGTAGGAAAAGACCTCCGTAGTCATACTTGCCAATGTTAGTTTTTTGCTCCGCCTTGCCTTTCCAGGTCAAATCAAGTGTGTACTGCTCCTTATCTGCACGCATTCGCCAGTGCTGGGTTTCTGTCAGTACTGGCTTGCCCTGTTTATCGAGAAGGGAGTACACCGTTTCCCAAACTACTTCTACCCCCTTGCTTTTTAGAACGGAAAACCCCACCCGCTTCCAATGCTTTCCGTCCGGATGATGGAAGTAATCTCGCCCATTCAGTCGGGTAAACCCCCAGTATAGACCTGTCTGGTGCTTGTGATGGCCGGGCTGATATTCAGTTAAAAATCCTTTGCCATCTGGTGCCACAATTGGATGAATGTATGGGCGGAAATTTGCCCGTGCATGTTGTGTGACGATTGCAGACGTTTCACCAGCACGAAACACCTTGATGGTGGAAGCGGCAACATCTCGTTCAAGTCGAAGTTCGCCTCCGGCGGCCTGAAAGATTGTTGCAGTGAAACTGGTTAGTAACATGAAGAAACGGAACATCATATTGGTGGATAATCTAAACACGCCATTGTGTCTATGAGATATGCCGGTAGCAAATTCTATCATAGCAGTTATGATATTTTTTGTGTCTTCGTATTCCTTCTTGTAAAATCGATTAATTTCTGTGCATATCAAAGTGCAATCATTCGTCAAGATTGGCGGATGAATACTAACATCCCTAACCCAACAACCCACATAAACCCATGGACATCAGTGAAGAAACTCAGAAATTAGGATCTAATCCTCTCATCCGCTACGGCATTCTCTTTATCGGTTTGGCGGTGCTCTTCTTTAGCGAAGGCATTCTCACCTGGAAAAGAACATCGGCGAGAGACGCAGCCGGTAACGTCGATGCCATTAATTACAAAATTGGCAAACTGACGAAGGATATTGCCGACTCGGACGATTCCGATGACAAAAAAGACATGCGCGAGGAAATCAAGGACCTCAAGGAAAACGATCTTGTTGACGCCCGTATGGACGCCGCCGGTGAGGAAGTCGACTCCAAGACAGGCACCTGGCTCTGGAGCATGGCTAGCCTGTTTGGGGCTGGCGTCGTTGCCCTTGGTCTGTTGATTATTGGAGCTACAGGTGGTAAGCACGAGAAAATCGGTGCGCTGGTCGCGCTGGGATTGATCGTCGCCCGCATGTAAATCTCACCTGAAGGAAATCATCATCAAACCGCCATGCACCCTGCATTGGGAGCGTGGCGGTTTTTTATTCACGCGAAGCCGTGCTTGACCTGCCCGCCGAGCGGAGACACATATGGGCATGATCAAGTTTCTGCACACTCGTATCCGCGTTGCCAACCCAGATGCCAGCATCGCATTTTATCAAAAACTCGGCTTTGAACTGGGTGAACAAAAAACCTCCCCCCAAGGTAACCAACTCGCGTTTCTCCATCTTCCGGGTAACGAGCACTTTCTGGAGTTGACCCATTCACCGGACTACAAGGTTGAGTTCCCCGAGGACCTGATGCACACCTGTGTGGGGGTTCCCGACATCGTGGAATACTGCGGTAAACTTGAAAACGACGGTATTGAAATTTGGCCGGATGGGTGGAAAGACAAATTCACCTCCGGAGAGAGAAAGATGGCGTTCGTCACCGACCCAGATGGGTATGAGGTGGAGATTCTGGAAGTATAATATTTTTAAACCTCCACGTCTCCATCGTGGATGAGTTTAAGAAGGCGTGGATTCTTTTCCAGTTCCGGATCTTGTTTGAGAACCTCTTCCGCTAGTGCACGTGCCTCGCGGATCAGCTCCACGTCGGCAAGGTAATCGACGAATTTCAAGTCGGCGAGCCCGCTCTGCGCAGTGCCTAACACATCACCGGGACCACGCAACCTCAGGTCGGCTTCCGCGATCTTGAATCCGTCAGACGTCTCCGCGAGAACTTGAAGTTTTTCCATCGCTTCAGGTGATTTGCCATCAGTGCACAAGATGCAATAACTCTTATGCTCACCGCGTCCGATTCGGCCACGGAGCTGGTGCAGCTGGGCGAGGCCAAATCGCTCGGCGTTCTGGATGACCATGGTATTCGCGTTTGGCACATCCACTCCTACCTCGACGACGGTGGTGGCGACCAATACATCGGTATCACCATCACGGAAGGAAGTCATGACGGCGTCCTTGTCCTCCGGGGGCATCTTACCGTGCAGTAGCTTCACCTCGTGCTTGCTGAGACGTTTTTTCCATTTCTCATATTCCACAGTCGCTGCTGCGGCATCAAGGGCATCACTTTCCTCGACCAATGGGTAAACGAGATACACTTGCCGACCCTCCGAGAGGTGGTCTTTGATGAATTTGGTGATATCAGTTACCTTGGGTTTTTTCCGAACGGCTGTGACCACCTCACCGCGACCGGCGGGTCGTTCGTCGAGGACCGAAACATCGAGGTCTCCGTAGATGGTCAGTGTGAGCGTGCGGGGAATCGGGGTGGCTGTCATTACCAGCACGTCCGGCATCATGCCTTGCTGAATCAGGCGGGATCGTTGGCTGACACCGAACTTGTGTTGTTCATCGATGATTACCAGACCCAGATCGTTGTATTCGATGGAGTTGTAGAGTAGGGCATGAGTGCCAATGATGATCTGCGGGTCACCATCGAGTTCCATGTGGGAGTCTTCCTTGCGTGATCCTGTTCTCAGGGCCACGCGGACACCAAGTGGTTGTAACCACTGCTGAAAGGTCAGGTAGTGCTGTTCCGCCAAGATTTGGGTGGGTGCCATCAGGGCGGCCTGCACACCGGAATCGACCGCCATGAGCATCGAGCACATGGCGACAAAGGTTTTCCCTGAGCCCACATCACCCTGCAAGAGTCGGCTCATCGGGTGAGGGGAGCGCATGTCGGCAATGACTTCTTTAACACTGCGTTTTTGTGCGTCCGTTAGATCAAAGGGTAACGATTTGTAAAAGCGCGTGAGCAGCTCGGTTTTCTTTCCAAGCACCCTGCCTTGATGTGCGCGCACCTGGGCACGTTTCCAGACTACTGATAGCTGAAGCGCAAAAAATTCTTCCAGGGCAAAGTAGCGACGCGCGGCGTCCGCCTGTTGCTGGCTCTCCGGAAAATGGGCTTCTAGCAGTGCCTCATGCCGAGGATAGCTTGGATCCACATCGTAAACCGGGGCGAGCGATTCGGGGTCAACGGCACGTAACAATTCATAGGCATGGATCCTTTGTCTGCGCTGCGGAATGCCACTGATGCCCTTGTAGATGGGAACAATGCGTTCAAGATGGATGGATTCGTCCGAATCATCCTCGACGATTTCGAAGTCAGGATGATCGATGAAAATACCGCCCTGATATTCTTTTGGCTTACCATAGAGCACTACTTCGTGTCCCGCGGCGAGCGTGTTTTTCATCCACGGCATATTGAACCATCGGCAGGTTATTTTAGAGGTTGTTAGGATGCCGTCACCCGCTTCTACAATGATCACCTCATAATACTGCTTACGCCCGCCAAAGCGGCGAACTCGGGAGTCAATCACCGTGCCGCGCAGACAAACAGCACCAGCACCGGCTTGGGCGGGAAACGAATCGAATCTTCTGCGGTCTTCGTGGCGCTTGGGGAGTCTTTCTAACAAATCAGCTACCGTCTCAACACCTGCCGACTGGTAGGCGAGTATATCCTTGGCGGGTATTCCGTCCCAGTCGGACAAAGCAGCGCTGGCGGAGCACGTTCTCATTTCTTTCTATTCCGGGCTGTGTGCGCGCACATCCTGAATCACGATTTGCAAACTGGTTCTGCCACGGAATGTGTTACGGTTGATGGTAAATGCGATGTCCCACGGTTGCTCAGGAAGCTCGCGTAGACCACCACTAAAGAACATGGCGCTCTGCCAGCATTCTTTTTGTTTCATCGAGAGCTTCAGATGGTGGTTCTTCAACTCCCGCGGAGCTTCAGTGAGCCAGACTTCACGAGTCATAAAGACAGGCTCCGGGTTGGATGAGCCAAACGGCTGGAGCAACTCGTAGCTCTTTAGGAAATCCAGTGACAGCTGGGGGAAATCAATTTCAGCATCGAGGTGCAGGCGTGGTAGTCGGTCTTCGCTAGGCACATTTTCTGTCACGTAGTCGGAAAATCCCTTACGAAAGTCCGCGATCATGTCCTCGTGTACGCTAATACCCGCTGCCATGGCATGCCCGCCACCTGCTTCGAGGTGTTCTCTGTTCGCATTGATGGCATCCATCAGCGAAACCCCGCCGATGCTTCTTCCTGAACCCTTGCCCATGCCCTTGTCGTCAATGGCAATAATGAACGTTGGCTTGTGAAAACGGCGCATCATGCGCGAGGCTACGATACCAACCACGCCGGGATGCCAATCGCGTGATCCTAGCACGATGACAGGATCATCCGGTTGATGTTCTTCCTCATATCGTTTCAGTGCATCTTTGTGAATCCGCTGTTCTTCAGCTTGTCGATCACGGTTATGGACATCGAGCCGTTCTGCTAGAGGGAGAGGATCAGCGTTCCCATTGCACATGAGTACCTCGAGGGCATCTTCGGGTCGATCCATCCTGCCTGCCGCATTAATCCGTGGGCCGATGCGGAAACCAATATCCGCACTCGTTAGCGGCCCCTTTACTTGAGCAACCTCCATGAGTGCACACAAGCCCTTGTGTTGTGTCTGTTCCATGCGCTTGAGTCCGTGACGAACTAACAGCCTGTTTTCTTTTACCAATGGTACGATGTCCGCCACGGTGGCCAGAGCAACGAGATCTAGAAAATTCTTGAGATCGAATCCCTCGACAGGACGATCCTTGAGTAAGGCATGCGCCAGCTTGAATACCACACCAGCTGCGCAAAGATATTCGGCATCGGCTTTCGCGTCCGGAGACTTCGGATTGACGACCGCGATACAGTCGGGTTTTCCAGCAGGGGGTAGCTCGTGGTGATCCACGACGATCACATCGACGCCTTCACTTTTTAGTGTGGCAATTTCATCGATGGATGCTGTTCCGCAATCCACGGTGATGAGCAGGTTGGGTTTTTCACCTTCTTTCATGCAGCGTTCAATTGCAGCGGAATTCAGACCGTAACCTTCGGGGCCACGGCGAGGGATGAAACTCCTAACAGATGCATTGTAAGCATTCAGAATCTGCGTCATTAAGGTCACAGAGGTGATTCCATCAACGTCGTAATCACCGTAGACGACGATATTTTCGCCAGCGTCGACTGCATGCAGGATTCGATCTACCGCTGGCTTCATATCCGGCATCAGGAATGGATCTGTTAGATCCATCAGGCGGGGGTGCAGAAACTGCTGCATCTCCTCCGGGGGGATGCCGCGCTGCGCCATCATTCGCACCAGTATTTCAGGTATTCCATCATCCACATCCGGGGGGATATCCGGCACTTCGGCGAGGATCCATTGTGATTGCTTACGACTCATGCCAATCAAGCTAAGAGTGAGGCATTCGCATCACAAGAACAGAAGCGGATTTCTCAAGCCGCGGATGGAACCTTACCCGACCATTTGCTGCAGCAGGAGCGGGTCGACGTTGGCTTTTTCACCGCAAATCCTATCGATTAGTCGTTCCCACACATCTTTCCCCTTGAGAATATCCACTTCGATGCGGAGGAAATAAATCGGCACGTCAAGCTCGGTGGGTCGAGGGAATCGCACTGCATCTTTTTCCGTGGTAACGATCAGCTCCATATCGCGACGCACGCAGCGGTTCATAAAGCGATCAATGTCCTTCTGTTTGAAAGTGTGGTGATCAGAAAACACACGGTGAAACTCGACACGTGCTCCCAGTGAGTTGAGGATTTTCTCGAAGCTGCGCGGCACAGCGATACCACTGATCGCGGCAACGTATTTTTTCTGTAGAAATTCCAAGGGAACTTGTTCGCCGGTGAAAATGTTCTCAAGGTGCTGAGGGCCGTGAGTGCACTCAATGATCTCGGCGTGGCGGTTATAGCGCCGCATCTTTGTAATAAGCTTCTCGTTGGAGCTGCCATCGCACTTGGTGATGAAGATGTAGTCGGCCCGGCGCAAGTTTTTGGCAGGTTCGCGCAAGGTGCCGCGTGGGAGCATTTGTCCAGTACCGAAGGGTGAATTCTGGTCAACTAATACGACGTCGGTGGAGTGCGCCAAATCGAGATACTGCAGGCCATCGTCGAGAATTAACGTATCGGCACCCAGCTCTCCCACCGCGAAGCTGCCGCCTTTGACGCGGTTTTTATCCACAACCACAGAGACGCCGGGTAAGTTTTTAGCAAGCATCCATGGTTCGTCACCCGCGTAACGCACTTTGATCAGTGGCTCACCACCGGCGCTGACGACTTTGGGCATTTCATCCGCAGGGATTGGCAGGCCATTGTCTTTTCTGGTCCACTCCTGGGTTTTGTCCATCTTCTTGCTTTTATACCCTCGACTTAGGATGGCTGGCTTTCTGCCACGGTCTCTCAGGGTGCGGGCGAACATTTCAACCATCGGGGTCTTGCCAGTACCGCCCACGGTGAGATTGCCAATGCTGATGACCTGGGTGCCTAGGTACTGCTGATCTTTTGTTCCCTTTCGGTACCGCCTGAGTCGTCCCGCGACACCTAGCCGATAGATTCCGGAGAGCATCCACAGGAAAATTCTCATCATCGTCGCGCGGAATCCACGGGCTCGACCGAAGATTACCTCGGTTCCCCATTGTTCCAGCTCGTTCAACGATTCTTTCATCCGTGGAGATTGTTATACACTTCAAACTTGAATCTTCAAACTTCAAACTTAGAACTCGTTCATGACCCGACCCGACGGACGTAACTACGATCAACTTCGCCCGATTTCCTTTCAGCCAGGAATCGCTGCTCACGCTACCGGCTCAGTGCTGGTTTCATTTGGAAACACCCGCGTTATCTGCGCAGCCACAGTCCAGGAGGACGTGCCGCGCTGGATGAAATACCAGAAAGTTGGCGGTGGCTGGCTCACGGCAGAATACAACATGCTTCCATACTCGACTCTCGACCGCAAACAGCGCGACATCTCCTCGGGACGACTCGATGGAAGGTCGTCCGAGATCCAGCGTCTGATAGGCAGATCGCTGCGCGCGGTGGTTGACTTGAAAGCCCTGGGCCAACGCACAATCTGGATCGATTGCGATGTGCTTCAAGCGGACGGTGGCACTCGCACCGCATCGGTCACCGGCGGCTGCGTCGCCACTGCCATCGCTCTGAACAAACTGATGGCTGCGGGGAAGCTCAAATCATTTCCAATGAAAAAACTCATTGCCGGAATTAGCTGCGGGATTTTCCAAGGCGAAGCGGTACTGGATCTCGACTATCCCGAGGACAAGGACGCGAGTGTGGACTTCAATATGGTGATGACTGAGGACCTCGAACTCGTCGAACTGCAAGGAAGTGGGGAAGAAAATGTGTTTACCCGCGGGCAAATGAACGAAATGCTCGATCTCGCCGAAAAAGGAGTCGGGGAACTCGTCGAACTGCAAAAGCAAGCTATCATTGACGCTGACAAGGCCTCTTTAACTGATCTTAATGATTTGGCGGATTGTTTTAAACGCCCGTAGGCCTGGAATCGCTGCGCACCAGGTTTTTATTCTTGCGGGAGGCTCTTCTGAGATTACATTCCCCCATCAAGGTTGGGCTCGGTGTATACTGTGCCTGCCTTGGGATAGAAACAAAAAAAACATAAACAAAATAAATACCATGAAACTAACAAAAAGACAAATGAACAAGGGTTTCACACTTGTGGAGCTCCTCGTCGTAATCGCCATTATCGCGGCACTCGCGGCCATGGCGACACCTGTCATCCTGAAGCAGAAGAAGAAGGCTGACATGACTGAAGCAGTGAACAATGCCAAGCAGGTGTTCTACCTGATGATTGAATTCGATGGAGACTTTGGCGAGTTCCCATCTGATGATTCTGCAGCTGACATTGATGTTGCGGGAACCGGCATCACGCTTGGAACCACTCACTCCAACGACTACTTCAACCAGTTCATTGCTGGTGGATACACCAAGTCAGAGGAAATCTTCTATGCGAAGTCGACTATTACCAAGAAGCCTGACAACGTCCTCAAAGGAGATTCATTGGAAGCTGGAGAGTGTGGATTTGCATACCTTGCAAACCAGTCCACCAGTGACAACTCAGGTCGCCCGCTGATCATGGCACCTATGGAGGAGTCTGGCGAAACCTTCGATCCGGATCCGTATGACAACAAAGCTGTTGTGCTTCGTATTGATGGATCGGTAAAGCAGTTGCGTGTGAACCAGGCAAAAGAAGCAGTCCTGACTGGAACTGACACTCTGTTTGACACAGGTGAAGATTCCGTTTGGGGAACTGACGGATTCGTACAAGCTGACTTGAAAAAGGCAGAGCCTAAATAAGTCGTTCCTGAATTAATTATTCTAAGCCGGAGGGGTTATACCTCTCCGGCTTTTTTGTGTCTGGGTAACTCACAAGATCATTAGATCCAGATCACATCCACCACAAACCAAACGATCATCATTACACCTACGACTACTTTGATGACCAATCCAGCGAGTGTGCCCAGGACAGATCCAACACCCGAGACGGTGGCTGGACGTACTTCTTTTTTGGCAAATACAAACTCACAGAGCATTGAACCAATCAGTGGTCCTAGGATCAGTCCAAAAGGCATGAAAAACATTCCCACAATACCTCCGATCAACGCACCTCCAGCGCCCCAGCGAGTTCCACCAAACCAACGCGTGCCGATCGCACCACTCATGAACTCCAGTATCTGGGAAACAAGTAACAGAACGCCGAGGACGACAAATGTCCACCATTCCACACCGGATTCATCGCGCAGCATCAGCCAGTGGCCAACCGCTGCAAAAAATAGAATAAGGTGCCCGGGGAGAAATGGTATGAGTGTACCGAGGAACCCCAGAATCAATAGGCAGATGGTCACCATCCAGGCAACGCCAATACCAATCATAGATAGCCACTCGCTGAAGAAATCGGGCATATGCCATCTCTAACCCGCATCCTTCCACACGCAAGTAAACGCTGGATTTTTTTTGTGCAGAAGCGGCTTTCATTGCCAGGTTTTCAGTGCTTGGATGGAGGTATGAAAAAAGAGTTGTTGGAAAATGCCGTTTTCTCCATGGCTGCCAATCAGTTCGACCGTACGGCGGATTTTCTCGAGCTGAACCAGTCCGTCAGAGAGCGTTGCAAGTGGCCGAAGCGACTGATCACCGTGACCGTGCCGATCCAACGTGATGACGGCAAAACCGAGGTGTTTTTTGGTTACCGGGTGCAGCACCACCTGTCACGTGGTCCCGTTAAAGGAGGGCTGCGTTTCCATCCGGACGTGACACTGGGAGAAGTGGCGGCGCTTGCCATGTGGATGAATTGGAAATGCGCGCTGATGAACCTGCCATTCGGAGGTGGCAAGGGTGGTGTCGCCTGTGACCCCCGTGCCTTGAGTATTGGTGAAAAAGAGAATATCACCCGTCGCTATACCTCTGAGATGATGCCGTTTATCGGCCCTGAGATCGATGTCATGGCGCCTGACATGGGAACGAACGAGCAGACAATGGCATGGATGCTAGACGTATACTCAACCAATGCCGGCCATCTCGTTCCGGGAATTGTGACTGGAAAACCTGTTGCGCTTCAAGGCTCTGAAGGCAGGACGCAGGCCACTGGCCACGGTGTTGCATTTCTTATCACCAGAGCATTTGACAAGCTTGGCATCCATGAAAATAAAGCCACCGCTGTGATACAAGGCTTTGGTAATGTCGGCTCGCATGCAGCGCTTACCCTTTCGCGTTTCGGTGTGAAAATCACCGGTATATCCGATGTCACTGGAGCCCTTTGGAATGACCAGGGAATTGATGTCGATGTGCTGCTCGCCTACGTTAAAGAGACAGGTGGCGTAGCAGGTTTTGAAGGCGCGGAAGCAATCGATCCGGACGAGATGTTGGTGCAGCCATGTGATGTGTTAGTTCCCGCTGCACTCGAGCGGGTGATTACTGAGTCCAATGCCAGCAAACTCCAATGTA
>JARFPV010000594.1 GCA_029288115.1 Akkermansiaceae bacterium
CCTCACCATCGAGCACAAAACATAACTCCTCATCGTCGTTTTTGGGTTCTCTGAGTTCCCAGTCGACCAAGCGATCAAATTCCACCTTCATTTTACCGAACAGCAGTTTTACGAGCAGCACAACGAGCCACAATCCGCCAAAGCCTGCGGCGAATCCTTTGAACGATTCGATCAGTCCTTCAAGCCAGCCTTCTGCACGCAGGTGGTGCTGCACCAGAACAGCCGCAATCAATCCCAGTGCCGTACCCAACCAGGTGATTTGCAGCGGGATGACCATGAGTTCCGCATCAACAAAAACGACCACGACCAGCAGAGCCATCATCAGCATGTAGAACAAAGCCAAGCCAGGCGACTGCGGAAACGCCATCCACATCAGTAAAAACAGACAGGCGGTCAAGAGTTCCACAGCAAAGTAACGGAACGGGATCTTGCATTTGCACTCCGCGCATTTACCCCGCTGCCACAGCCAGGTGAATAGCGGGATGTTCCGGTATGCCGGTATCTCTTTGTTACAGGTCGGACAAAACGAACGCTTCGGCTCATTAACCGAGAGCCCACGCGGAAGCCGGTAAATCGCAACATTCAGAAATGACCCTATACATGCTCCGAGGACAAAAGCTGAGACGACCAATATCGGATGCTGCCAGTTGACTGCCTGTAGCGTTTCTAGGAATGTGGGCATGGCTGAATTTTAAGCTTCAAGTTACAAATTCCAAACTCCAAAGTAGGACAAGTTTGCAACTTGTCGGCAAGTCAAGGAACACAGAAGCCATGCGAGACTGGATTCACGTATCCCACCGGCAAAATTAAAAAATTTGCCCTACTTCTTCTACCAGTGCCCAAACTCAAATCCATTGCCCATGAAATTGCCCGTCGCTTGACCGATGCCGGGCATGTAGCCTATTTTGCCGGTGGCTGTGTGCGTGATGCTCTCCTTGATAAGGAACCCAAGGACTATGACATCGCCACATCCGCGACACCCGATGAAGTCGTTGCTCTTTTCCCTAAAGCAGACCCCATCGGAGCACACTTCGGGGTAATTCTTGTGCGCGAAAAAGGATTGCCGTTTGAGATCGCCACCTTTCGCCACGACGGCTCCTACCACGACGGACGCCATCCTGATTCCGTGACGTTTTCCACTCCCGAAGAAGATGCCAAGCGGCGTGACTTCACCGTCAATGGACTTTTCCAAGATCCTGAGACCGGCAACATCATCGATTTTGTAAATGGTCAGGCTGATTTAAAAAACCACATACTGCGCGCCATCGGCGTCCCCAAAGAACGGTTTCAGGAAGATGCCCTGCGCCTCATGCGTGCTGTACGTTTTGCCACCACACTAGGATTTGAGATCGAACAGAAAACTTGGAGCGCCGTTTGCGACAACACTTCATTGTTGGAAAAAATCAGCATGGAGCGCATTCGGGATGAATTCTCCCACATTCTTCTATCCCCCAATCGCGCCCAAGGCTTAGACCTATTGACCAAGAGCGGATTGATGCGCCTCATCGTGCCAGAAGTCTATGATCTGATTGGATGCGAACAGCCACCGCAGTGGCATCCCGAAGGAGATGTCTACACACACACTCGCATCATGCTCGATATGCTGGGAGATGAGCCAAGCCTTGAACTCGTACTCGGCGCGCTACTACACGACATCGGCAAACCACCCACCTACACATACGATAAAGAAAACGAACGCATTCGCTTCAACGGTCATGACCGGGTAGGAGCAACCATGGCAGAAGAAATCTTACGCAAATTGAAGTACTCCAACAAAACTGTGGAGTCGGCCTGCGCGATGGTAGCCAACCACATGAACTTCATGAACGTGCAGCAGATGCGCACCGCAAAGGTGAAGAGGTTCATGTCCCGCCCTACATTTGAGGACGAAATGGAACTGCACCGCGTCGATTGTGCAAGCAGCAACGGCTTCACGGAAAATTACGATTTTTTGCGTAACAAGCAGGAAGAGTTTGCCGCCGAACCCCTTATCCCCAAACCACTGATCACAGGCAAAGACCTGATCAACCTCGGCATGAAACCCGGGCCAGAGTTCAAAGACATTCTGACTGCCATTCAAACAGAACAACTAGAGGGGAAGATTAGCTCACGTGATGAGGCAATGGAATACGTCAAAAATCGAATGTAGCTCGATTAAGGTCGAGGGGTCACGATTGACTTTGTGAATTGATGGCCGTGTTTTTTTACAAGCTCCTCAGGTGCAAGACCTGAGCGTTTTGCAAGAGTGATTCCGCGGTCGGTTAGAACCGTGATACTGACTTCTGCACCCACGATACGTCCGTTAGCTAGCTTTGTTTTAGCAGGAG
>JARFPV010000623.1 GCA_029288115.1 Akkermansiaceae bacterium
ACACCCAGCTTCTCGAGATTCGGTTACTAATCGAACAGCTCGACTTGGCAGTGTGCACCTGCCATGAACAGGAAGATCACGCGCTTCGCCTTTGGAGGATGGTGGCAACCTGACTTCGTGGCAGCCCGACCTAACTGAGGCACCAGTGAGGCTAAAGCCGCCGAGCCCAAGCCCATACCGGTGTTGAGAAGAAACTGTCGGCGTGACTGATTGTTGACGGGTTCTGAAAAACTATAATTCATGGTGATGTCATTCCCTGGTTTTTGTGATGTCCAGATTGTAGAGTGTATTGACTAAAACGGACCATGCGGCGACGCGCACCTTTGACTCTGCATCAGGCAGGGTGAGTCCTTCGCAAAGCTGGTCGGTGAGTTTAGCGTCTTTTTGGTAGGTTGCTTGCAGGTCTTCCAAGAGCTTGAGATAAGTCGCACGCTCAGATTCGTCAGGAAGCTTCGATGTGATTGCCTCGTAGATGTGGTCGATGCGTTGACTGTCCGTGATATTATCCATGGCAAGGGTATCGGCAGCCAGTTTACGAGCGGCTTTCATGTATTCGCTTTCGTTCAGAAGCAGCAATGCCTGAGTAGGCGTGTTGGTGCGTTCGCGTCGTGCTGTGCAAGCATCCCGGATCGGTGCGTTCAGGATAGTCATCTGTGGTGGTGGCATCGCACGCTTCCAGAATGTGTAGACGCTACGACGGTAGATGGAGTCACCGGTATCGGGCTTAAAACGTTCGCGTGTCATGGAAACAGCCTTCCAGAGCCCGTCCGGTTGGGGTGGTTTAACGCTCTTGCCATACATCTTGTTGGAGAGAAGCCCGCTGGAAAGAAGAATTTGATCACGCACCATCTCGGCATCCATTCTGAAGCGCGACCCTCTGGAAAGCAGTCGGTTTTCAGCATCCTTTTTGAATTCGTCCGGGGAGGCAGTTGACGACTGACGGTAGGTTTTTGACATCACGATCTGCTTTACCAGTGCCTTGATGTCCCATCCTGACTCGACAAAAGATACTGCGAGGTGATCGAGAAGCTCGGGGTGACTGGGAACTTCACCTTGGGCGCCAAAATCCTCAGAAGTCTTGACGAGACCAACCCCGAAGAACTGCTGCCAAATACGGTTGACGGCAACACGCGCCGTCAATGGCTGCTTTGGATCGACAAACCAATCAGCGAGGTCGAGTCGTGACGCAACGGCCCCTCTTTTGTTCAGGGGTGGAAGAAAAGCAGGTGTCCCCCGCTCCACTTTCTCACCCGGCATATCATATTGCCCTCTTTCCATATTGAAGGTGGGCCTGATTTCCTTGCGCTCCCTTGAGACCATGGCCTTGGGGATCGACTGATCATAATCAGTGCGCTGTTTACTTACACGGGCCAAGTTGGCCTGGGCTGTTTTGAGTTTTTCCTTGTCCCCTGCGGATTTAGCGGCGTTCACCTCCTTGGTCAGATGTGCAATCTGCTGATCCAGTTCGGCTAATTTCTTTGCCTGCTCAGGATTTGCCAGAGAAATGATCGGAGCCTGCAATCCATTTCTTTGACGATCGGTGGTTTCCGGTGGAGCATCGATGTTATTGAAAAAGGCATACAACGAATAGAACTCCTTCTTGGTAATCGGGTCATACTTGTGGTCGTGACACTGACCGCACTGCACAGTCAGCCCCATGAATGCCGTTCCAACGGCGGTCACCCTGTCTAACACATTTTTAAAGTGACTCTCCTCAGGAAGTGCCGTGCCTTTGTCGATGATCAGGTGCAGGCGGTTAAACCCGGACGCCACGAGTGCGTCGTTTCCTCCTTCGGGAATTTGATCGCCAGCCAGCTGATAGCGAAGGAAGTCGTCGTAACCGAGGTTGTTGTTAAAGGCTCGGATCACCCAGTCGCGATAAGCGATGTTGTTCCGGTAGAAATCCTTGTGCATGCCATTGGTGTCGGCGAAACGAACCAGATCGAGCCAATAGCGAGCCATGTGCTCTCCATACTGAGGGCTCGCCATCAGTCGGTCGACCAGGGCTGCATAAGCATTTGGTCTGTTGTCAGCCAGGAACGTCTGAACCTGTTCACGTGTGGGTGGAAGACCCGTGACGTCGAAGCTAAGCCTGCGGATCAATGTGCGTTTATCCGCCTCCTTGGACGGTTTCGCACCTTTTTTTTCAAGTTTGTGCAGGACGTGGAGGTCGATTTTCTGATCGCTCCAGTCCGCCTGCTTTACTTTGGGGGGCTCGGATGCCTTCGGTGGCACGAATGCCCAAAATTTTTCGTATTTGGCGCCATCGAGGATCCACTGCCTGATGATCGCCTGTTCGTCGACTGACAGCACGCTCTTGTGTGAATCCGGTGGCGGCATCACCTCATCCTTATCGGTGCTGATGATGCGTTTCCAGACTTCGCTTTTTTCGAGCGATCCAGGAG
>JARFPV010000690.1 GCA_029288115.1 Akkermansiaceae bacterium
GCTTTCCACGGCGCGTGCCACGGTCGCCGCAGCATTGTAGCAGGGCATAATGACAGAAACTTCAGGTGCTCGCTGTTCGTTGATGCCGGCATCATAGCCACAGCCCATCTACAGTGAATGCAAAAAAACAAGGACGCTCGATCTAAAGAGCTGTTTTTTTAGCATACAGAAGTGCTTTTTTATGTCACATTACGATTCTGAAGAACCAAGAGTTACTGTCATGAGTGAAGAAAATTACAGCCCGTGCGACTTTATTCCAAAACCCTGTAAGGAAGACTGGCACGCGATGTCAGGCGATGAACAGAGGCGGCATTGTGAGAAATGCGATACCCATGTGCATGACCTTACAGGGATGTCTTCCGAGGAAATTCTCGCCATGCGTAGGAAAAATGGAGGCAAGTTATGCGGCGCCTTTCGTCTCGGGCGTCCCATTGCTCTGGGGTCAGGTATAGCATCACTCGCGCTGGCGTCTTGTTCCGAGCAAAAAGGGAAAGAAGTCGTGCTTCCAGGAATCGTCTGTGAACCTCCACCCAAGGAAGAGCCGATCGATAGAAAGCACACCACCAAGTCACCGTCGAAACCGAAATCGGAACAGCGTGCATCGGCGAAGCCATTTGAGAATAAAAAACCCAATAAACTTGGCCCGGATGTGGTTCCAATGCTGTTAGGGGATATATGTCTTCCGCGCGAGCCGAAAGATCTGCCGCCAAAGGCAGATCAAAAAGGGGATGTAGGGCCTGTTTAAAGTCACGGACTTTTGCGCTTTTTGACCATCGGGATTTCCCGCACAATCCCGCGCGTGAACATATCATTGGCAAAAACATTACCGCAGGTTGTTGAGCTTGCCCGCAAAGTAGGTGAATTTCAGCTTCAGCATTTTAGGAAAATGCCAGCTGGATCAGATGCGATGAAGGCAGTGCGTGAGACAGTTTCGTTTGTGGACGTGGAATCTGAAAAAATGCTTCATCAGGGACTGATGCCACTGGTTGATGGGGCTGGATTTTTTGGTGAGGAAACCGGTAAGTCAGGTTCTCAGGATCTCGTCTGGATCGTTGATCCAATAGATGGAACCACAAACTATCTCAGTGGGCTGGATGCTTTTTGTGTATCCATCGCGCTTGTGGAAAATGGCGAACCGATACTTGGAGTCGTTTATAAACCCAATAGCGATGAGGTTTATGCCTCAACCAAAGGGCAGGGTGTTCTTTACAACGGCGCAATCACCAAACCTGCCCTGCCGGATATTGCCACGTCAGATGCGTTGTTCTTTACCGGGTTTCCTTACCGTTCCCCCGATGTGGCCGATCAGTTTTTCACGGCTGCTGCTGAAATTCTCACGCTTGGGCGTGGTATCCGTCGTTCGGGTAGCGCTGCGCTGGATGTTGCAAACCTATCCCTCGGATGGCTCCAGGGGTTCTGGGAAACAGATCTCCAACCTTATGATGTGGCAGCCGGTATCCTCATGATGAAGGAGAATGGTGTGCTTGTGACCAACGGGAAAGGGGAGCCATACGACATGTTTTCCGACCGCCTCATGGTCGCTGCCTTGCCCAACGTGCATCCTGCCTTACTCAATGCGGTTCAGAACGCGTATATTGAGTTGAGTTGAAAGAATGTGTCAGACCTAACTGGGAGGCATCATATTTTCATTCCTACTTCATCATCTTTTCACAATGTCAGGGTAGCGTGCTGCCCATGAATGAAAATCACCGAGAGAAAATCACGATCGAATTGCCCGCTTCACTTTACCACGCTTTGCGAAATGAAGCGAAGCGACAAGGCTTGAACCTGCCCGACTTTGTAAGGCGGAAAATCGAGCTTAAGCCATCGAATACAACGAGCCTCTCACAATTGCCCTTGAGCGAAATTCTGGCAAAAACAGTGCCGGTGGAGGGTGAGGACAGACTCGATTTTTTTCGTTGAGGGGAATAAAAAAACGGCAGCAAGGAATATCCCTGCTGCCGTTTGGTGATGATTTTTTTGTAGGAAACGAATCCTTAGATCTCGACAGTGTCGATGGTCTGAAGAATGCGGCTCGCAATCTTGTATGGGCAACCCTGTGAGTTCGGGCGGCGATCCTCAAGGTAGCCTTTGTAAGCGTCGTCCTTGACGAAGCTGTGAGGCACACGGATCGATGCACCACGGTCGGCAACACCCCATGAGAACATGTCGATGCTCTGGGTCTCGTGCAGGCCAGTGAGGCGCTGGTCGTTGTCAGGACCGTAAACAGCAATGTGCTCTTCGGTGAACTCCTCGAACTTGTCCATAAGCTTCAGGAAGTAGTCCTTGCCGCCGGTCTCACGCATGTATTCGGTAGAGAAGTTGGCGTGCATACCGGAGCCATTCCAGTCGCCTGTCAGTGGCTTACAGTGCCACTCGATGTCCACACCGTATTCCTCGGTGAGACGGAGCAAGAGGAAACGTGCCATCCAGATCTCGTCTGCAGCGCGTTTTGATC
>JARFPV010000051.1 GCA_029288115.1 Akkermansiaceae bacterium
CACTAGACAATCTTCGTCGGCAGCGTCAGATGTGTATAAGAGACAGAATGAGAGAGTGAAAAGGGGTCGTCTCGCTTGGTTTGTGGTAACGGGGATTCCCGACGATATTGATAATCCGATTACAGTGCAGACAGGTAAGGATCTGACAAAAGTAACACTGTCGAAACGCTCGCCGAGTCAACCAATCAAAATTCCCCAAAGTGGCATCATCAGGATTGTCAAACAGGTGCCTAACCCTGAGAAGCCCGAAGAGCTTATGTGGATCGTTCTCGGACAGGCGAAAGTCTCCGAGGATGTGAAAAAAGCCATGATCATTCTGGTCCCCATCGAGAAAAAGAAGGACAGTAATCTCATGTTCCACACCTCGGTCAAGGACTTGGCCGGTTTCCGGGGAGGGGACTCACTCTACATTAATCTGTCAAAATTGGAGGTGGCTGTGCGCCTCGGTGATAAAGCTCTCAAGCTCAGTCCGGGTGACATCAAGGTACACTCCGCAAGAGGCATTACCAAACCAACTAACACACCGATCAGTTATCATTTCATGCATCCCGTAAAAAAGAAGTGGAGCCTAATCAGTGCATCTACGGTGGTGATTCGCCCTACTCGCCGGGAGATCTGCATTTTTAGCTGGGATCCACGATTTAAACGTCTGAATTACCATGGCGTGACCTTCCCTGTTGTCCGTTGATCCGGACCCGAATTAGTTCTCGACCAATTGGCCCGACTGAATAGTCTGACTCATCATGAAACTAGCCCGTAATTTGCTGATTTGTTCGATGTTAATGATGCTTCCCTCTTGTTCGCTCATCGGCGGTCTATTGAAGTTGCCGTTCAATATTCTCAAGGGGGCGGGCAGTATGGTGGGTGTGGGTCTTACGGACGCGCCTGCACAACCAGTGACCGACGAGCAGGAAAAGCAGGAAGCCCAAGCCGAAAGCATCGGTATTGATCCTGTGTCTGCCGAGACATCAGCCGAATAAAAAAAACGCGGTCTGCCGTGTGGCAAACCGCGCTGGGTTGAATGGATTGTGTTTGATGCCTAGTCGCATCCGCAGCCACCGCCGCAGCACTTGGAAGCGGCGAAGTTTTCTGCGACCACGTCCCAGTTCACGACGTTCCAAAATGCCGCGATGTAGTCGGGGCGACGGTTCTGGTAGTTGAGGTAGTAGGCGTGCTCCCAGACGTCCAGTCCGAGGATTGGTTTGCAGCCGCAGGCACCAGCAAATTCGCCCATCAACGGGTTGTCTTGGTTTGCGGTGGAGGAAACGGCAAGTGAGCCGTCTTCCTTCGTGCCGAGCCATGCCCAGCCGGAGCCGAAGCGAGTGGCTGCTGCCTTGGCAAATGCCTCCTTCATGCCGTCGAGTGAACCGAAGCTGGCGTCAATGGCGGCAGCAAGGTCGCCGGATGGTGCGGACGCTCCACCAGGTGCGATGACTTTCCAGAAAAGCGAGTGGTTGAAATGACCGCCGCCGTGGTTGCGGACAGGGGTCTGGATGTCTGCGGGAACCTTATCGAGGTTCTGGATGAGTGCTTCCACGGAGACGCCTTGGAGGTCGTCATTGCCTTCGAGCGCGCCGTTCAGGCCGGCGACGTAGGCGTTGTGGTGCTTGCTGTGGTGGATTTCCATGGTGCGGGCATCAATGTGCGGCTCCAGGGCGTCGTAGGCGTATCCTAATTCGGGTAATTCGTGGGCCATAATAATTTTTTTCTTGGGTATAAGTTGTCAATGAATGCACGTAAGATTATATCAGGACGTGCTGTGAACGCGACCAATATGCCGTAGCTCGCCACCTCCGCAAGTAAAACCCTGTGTCATCCCAATTCTCTCGCTTCAAATTATGATTTCGCCTGATCAACTTCCACTCGTCACCGCCGCCGTCGGCCTGATTGCCGGTATCCTTATCACCTGGCTCATTTTTTCCACCAAACTCAAGTCGCGCGCCAGTATCGATGCCGAAAAACTCCGCAACGAGCAGCAGCGAGCCGCCGAATTGGGGTCGGAACTCGCGCAGCTGAAGGAAAAACATGACCTCCAGCTCGTGTCAGAATCGACGCTACGGCAGGCACAGACCGAGCTCGAAGTGCGCCTCCAGGAGGAAAAGAAAGCGGCCGCAGAAAAGCAAGCCTTGCTGGAAAAGGCAGAGACCCGACTGACCGACACCTTTAAGGCGCTGTCTGCCGAGACCCTCAAGTCGACCCAGGACCAGTTCCTTTCCCTGGCAAAAAACAGCCTGAAGGCCCAGCAGCAGGAGGCGAACAATGAGCTGGAAAAACGCAAAACCGCCGTCGAGCAACTCGTCAAACCGATCTCACAGACACTCGATAAGGTGCAAACCCAGATCTCCGAAACCGAGAAGCTGCGCGAGGGCGACAAACAAGCGCTCAAGCAGCAGATCGTGCATATCACCGAGGCAAATATTGGCCTGCAGAAGGAAACCCAGAAACTTGTCAAGGCGCTGCGGCAGCCAACCGGCCGAGGTCAGTGGGGCGAGATGCAACTTCGCCGCGTGGTGGAAATGGCAGGTATGCAGGAGCACTGCGACTTTGAAACTCAGACGACCACTACGAGCGACGAGGGCAAACGTTTGCGTCCCGATCTCATCGTCAAACTTCCCGGCGGCCAGCAGGTCGTTGTTGACTCCAAGGCACCGATGGATGCCTACCTCGATGCCATCGAAACCGATGACGACACCGTGCGCGACGCCGCGCTCGCCCGCCACGCCCAGCAGGTCCGCACCCACATCCAGCAGCTTGGCAGCAAAAAGTATCAAAATCAGTTTGATACCACGCCGGAGTTTGTTGTGCTCTTCCTCCCCAGCGAGGCATTTTTCTCCGCCGCCTTGGGAGAGGACTCGAGCCTGATTGAAAAAGGTGTCGATCAAAACGTCATCCTCGCCACGCCGACCACGTTGATCGCATTGCTTCGTGCCGTTGCCTTTGGGTGGAGGCAGGAAGCCCTGGCGCAGAACGCCCGCGAGATTTCCGCCATCGGAAAAGAGCTCTACACCCGACTCGGTGCGTTTGCCGGCCATGTGCAGAAACTTGGCCGTAGCTTGAACTCTGCGGTAGGCGACTACAACAAAACCGTCGGTTCCCTCGAGACGCGTATTCTAACAAGTGCTCGCCGTTTTGATGAGCTGGGTGCCGCCCCTGAGTCCACTTCTCTGCCCGATCTCAGTGGTGTGGAAACTCTCCCACGCGAAATTCGAGCCGATCTCCCTGTGCCCGCCGAGGAAAACATCCCGGCAGGAGGAGAGTTTGCCATCACAGGTGGCGACGACCTCGAAACTGATGCCGATGCCTTCGGCTTCGAGGGTTTCACCGATCCAGAGCCAGAGCAAAAGCCTGATAGCAAATCGGCCGCGGATGATTTGCGTTCGGCGTTTGAGTAGGGCGGCATTTACTTGCGTAACTTCACAGTGTGTTTTCTAGTCAGGCCATCTAACATCATGGTTCCGATGGTGCTGCTCATGCAGTAGTCCTTGACGCCGATTCCTTTGCCTGTGACCGAATCGTAGTGCTCGTTGATGCCGTTTTTGATG
>JARFPV010000092.1 GCA_029288115.1 Akkermansiaceae bacterium
GTCCAAGCCAGCGGTTCGCATTCGCCAGCACATCACCGCGTGAACTACCTACAAATACCTCCCCGTCCTTGCCAAAACGATAATTATACATCCTGAATTGGGTGCCCGGAATCTGACGCCATTCAGGGGGCATGACCGCCACAATCGGGTCGTAGTTCTGGTCAAACATCGTAAGTTCTCGCTGCTCGGTAACCACGATCTTTTCCTGCTTTTTGCAGGACAGCAAAAAAGGAGTCAGTAGCACGCACAGGGCAGTGAGTGGCAAGCACCGCAAAGTCATGTGTGCGCATAACCCCGCATTCGCATGCGCGCAAGTGGAATCGGCCAATGAAATTCACAAGAAATCCCTTATATAGGACTGGAAAATCAGCAAAAACCTGTCACACCAAGCGCATGACGTCCCGCGATCGCTTTCTCGCCACCATTCGCCGCGAAGCCACCGACCGCACACCGGTCTGGGTGATGCGCCAGGCAGGCCGCTATCTCCCGGAATACAGGGCCCTCAAGGAGAAGTATTCCTTCACCGAAATGGTCAAGTCTCCCGAACTGGCCACCGAAGTCACCCTGCAGCCACTGAAACGCTTCCCGCTGGACGCCGCGATCATCTTTTCCGACATCCTGATCATTCCCGAGGCCTTGGGCCAGCCATACCACTTTCGCGACGGCGGTGGCATCGGCATGGACTACCTGCTCGACTCCGAGGAAAAAATAGACGCGCTCGACGCCTCTGATATCGAAGAAAAGCTTGCCTACCTGCCCGCCGCACTACGCATGACACGCAGCGAAATCGGTGAGGAAAAAACGCTCCTCGGATTCGGAGGCTCACCATGGACACTCGCAGCCTACATGACCGAGGGCGGATCACTCAAGGATCTCGCTGCACTGAAAACCCTCTACTATTCCGAGCCCTATGTCTTCGAAAAACTCATGCACAAGATTACCGACGCTGTGATCGATTTGTTTAAAATGAAAATCGATGCCGGTGTCGACGCCCTGCAAATCTTCGACTCTGCTGGCGCCTTCTGCCCGTCCACCCAATACGAAGGCATGTCGCTGGGATGGATCAAAAAAATCATCGACTCCCTGCCAGCCGACTTCCCCGTCATCATCTTTGCCAAAGGCATGGCACACCAGCGTGACGCCCTCGTTGGCACGGGTGCCAGTGTGCTCAGTATCGACTGGACCATCGACTTGCCCAGCTACTACGACGCCCTGCCTGATAACGTCGCCGTGCAAGGCAACCTGGATCCCCTCATCCTCAGCTCCAGTGCGGATATTGTTCGCTCCGAGACCACGCACTTACTTGAGAGCATGAAAGGCCGACACGGACATATTCTCAACCTCGGCCACGGTATTCTTCCATCGGCCAAACCGGAAAACATGCAGGTTCTATGCGATACCATTGCGGAGTTTTCCCAGTAACAAGCTGACAACGCAGTGATTGCTTATCATTGCATCAAAATTGCTACCCGGTTGATCCTGCGTCGCAGCTCACATAGAAACTGGCCATGCTGATTCCCGACCTCGATCTCATCCGGAAATACAACCAGCCCGGACCACGATACACCTCCTACCCCACAGCACCTCACTTCAGCGGGGATACGGACAAGGTGATTCTTGCGGCCCAGACTGAGGACGAGACCAGCGACCTGTCACTCTACTTCCACATCCCTTTCTGCCGCTCACTCTGCTGGTTCTGTGGCTGTACTAAAATCATCACCACCCAACAAGACAAAGCCGACCAGTACCTGGACCTTCTGGAGCAGGAGATCAAACTTTTCTTACCGAGGATCAAACCCGGCAGAAAAGTCCGCCAGCTGCATTTCGGTGGCGGCACACCCAACTACC
>JARFPV010000170.1 GCA_029288115.1 Akkermansiaceae bacterium
TGCGAATGCTGAGCGCGGGAGCGCTATCTTTCATGAGAGGGGATGTGTGGCGTGCCATGCACCGACTAAGGACTTTCGTGGACCACAGGGTGATGGTGCAATGCTGGAATCCTATCTTGCGATTGCGCTGCCTGACCTGAAAAAGAAGACGAACGTCGCAGCCCTGAGTCATTTTCTTGCTGATCCATCCAAGTATCGCACAGACGGGCGTATGCCCCACCTGCAGCTCAATAATCAGCAGGCCGTTGATATCGCAGCACACCTGCTAGATTTTCAATCGAGCGATGCACGTCAAGATCCTGATCTTAAACGATGGCCAAATGCTGGAAAGGAGGTCATTGCGCAAGGAAAGGCGTTAGTCACATCGATGAACTGTGCTTCGTGTCATGATTTGCCCGGAGTGAGTGCGCGGAAGTTACAGCCTGTTTCTTTGCAAGCCAAGCCTGAGAAAGGCTCCTGCATCTCGGAGAAACCCGTGAAGGGGCGACCTCATTACCAGCTTTCTGAAAACCAGCGGGCTTCACTCATGGCTTTTCTTAAGGGAGATCAACCCAAGATTCAAAATATCCCGAAAGGGCATCTAACATTCGCCGCCATGAACTGCTATGCGTGCCACAGTCGCGACGGGAAGGGGGGCCCCAGCGAAAAGACCGATTCGTTTTTCATAGGCAATGTCAGCCTGGGCGACTCCGGGCGAGTTCCTCCTCCACTGACGGGAATCGGTCACAAGCTGCAGCACGATTGGATGGTAGGATTGTTCAAGGGGCAAAAGGATAAACATGTTCGTCCCTACCTTAAAACAAGGATGCCTGCTTACCCGGCCCATGCGGGTGCCCTGGCAAAATGGCTGAGTAGTATGGATGCCGATCCGGATGCGAAAGCTATCTCTGTTAGAAATGATGATATCGAAGCAGGGCGCAAACTCCTGGGGACGGATGGTGGAGTGAACTGCACTACCTGCCATAGCTGGGGGGAGCAAAAATCACTCGGTATCCCGGCTCTGGATATCAGTTCACTTGATAAGCGACTTCAGCCAAGCTGGTTCCGCTCTTACCTGATAAACCCTGCCGCTTACAGGCCAGGTACGCTCATGCCATCGCTCTGGCCCAATGGGAAATCTACGGTTCCAGACGTTCTGGATGGAGACTCGGAGCGACAGATTGCGGCCATATGGGGTTTTATCAAGGATGGCAAAGGAAACCCCGGAGGGCTTGCCGGCGGCAGCGGTGGCCGATTTGAACTCGTGCCAAAAGACCGACCGATTATCCAGCGCACGTTTTTCGAAAAGACTGGCACGAAAGCTATTCTTGTCGGTTTTCCGGGTGAAATTCACATGGCTTACGATGGGCTGAACTCAAGACCGTCACTCGTTTGGCGAGGGAAATTTTTTGATGCCTACAGCACCTGGTTCGTAAGATTTGCTCCATTCGAAAAGCCACTGAGTAAAGAGATCTACCCCTTTGAAAACAAGGGGGTGAAGCCAGCAAGGTTCCGGGGCTACCGGACCAATTCCCAGGGGAACCCGACTTTCCTTTCGATGATAGGCAGTCAAGCCATTCAAGACAGCTATCGCGTGGATGAAGGTAAGCTTATTCGTGTCGTGAAATGGAACAAGGGCGCGGCTCCGAAGGTTAGCCACCCGAAGGGAGTTTCTGTTCAGGAGGTCACTGGAGACAAAATCAATCGATATACATACTCATGGAAATAGGCATGTCAGGCAAATGGATACGTGGTCGGATGGGGTTTTGTCTCACCCTGGCGTTCGCTTCCTCCGTGGTGGCACAAGATGGTTCTTTATGGAGTTCCTACGACCGATTCGAAGTTCTTGCAGCAGGTGTTGAAAGTGATTCCAGGGATCCATCGTGGAAACCCGGTGAGGGCATCGCGCTGGAGGTCAGTGGGATGGAATGGGTAAACAATCAACTTGCTGTGTGCATTCGCAAAGGCGAAGTCTGGATGATCAAAAATCCACTGTCTGTTGACCGTAAAAATATCAAATTTAAGCTCTTTGCCTCGGGTCTGCATGAAACGATCGGCTTGTTAAGAGATGGAGATGATCTTCTCGTTTCCCAGAGG
>JARFPV010000252.1 GCA_029288115.1 Akkermansiaceae bacterium
GCTGGAAGGCCTCGTTCACGGTTTCCTTCCCCCGCATGCGCCCCTACGCCGGAAACTACGAATACTCCCCTGACCCGGATCTTTTCCTCAACGACCGCCAGTTTGTTCAGCTCGTCTGCGCATTCCGCATCTGTTTCCCACACGTTGGTATTGTCGTGAGTACCCGCGAGCCGGCAGCTCTGCGTGATGCCATTGTGCCGCTTGGGACCACTCACATGTCGGCCGCCTCACAAACCGACCCCGGTGGCTACACCGGCGCCGGAACGGATGACTTACATCTAACTACCAAAGGCAGACGCGTAGAACTGGAAGATGAACCATCATGTCGCCGTGCTACAGAGCAGTTCACTATCGATGACAAACGTTCAGCCCTGGAGATTCAAAAAATGTTAGCCAGCAAGGGATATGAATCTGTATGGAAGGATTGGGATCTCGCCATTCTGGATGGCGAAAACTCCAAGCTTTAAACTCCAAAACCCAATCAAGGCATGACAATTCAGCTGAATGGAAAAGACCACCCGTTAGATGCATCCACGAGCGTGAAGACGCTACTGGAGTCGGTCGGCCTGGGCGACAAACCCGTCGTGGTTGAAGTAAACCACAAAGCCCTGTTTCCACGTGAGTATGATCAGACCATGTTAGAGAACGGTGACCAGGTGGAAATCATCACCATCGCCGCAGGCGGGTAGCATGGAATGCGAGTTTGCAACCCGCAGCAGGATGGGCACATGGGTTGCCGCGGGTTGCAAACCCGCACTCCATAACCTTACTCGGGCACCTCTTCCTTATCACCTAGATACCTCGGCTGCTCATTGGTGATATTGACATCGATCCACATCTTCACGCGCGCGAGCACCTCGCGGTCTTCGGTTTTACGAGCAGCATAACCCTCTACATCACGTGCGTTGTATCCCACGACATCCATGCCATTCGCCTTGGCAATGTAGGCAGCACGCTCGTTCTGGAATTTTTGACTCACAAAGGTGATCTCTGTTAGTCCGAATATTTTTTTTGCCCGGATCACCGAGTCGAGAGTGCGCAATCCCGCGAAATCGTAGACAATTTTGTCCTTAGGCACACCTTGCTCGATCAGGGCATTACGCATATCGACCGGTTCGTTGTAGTATTTTTCACGGTTGTCGCCCGAGACGATAAGGAAATCAACCTTGCCCGCATGCCAAAGTTCGGCAGCGGCCTGAATGCGGTATTTGAAATACAGGTTATCACGATCACCGAGTTTTTTGGAACAGCCGAAGACGAGTCCAGCACGACGATGAGGCACGTCATTGACGTCATCAAACAGGATACCCTTTCCCGCACGCGTGGCGGCATAGTTGGTGTAACCTATAAATCCGACAGCTGCCAAAATCATCAGAATGATCAGCCACACAATCCGTTTCACCCATCGCATGATGGAGGATGACCGTTCCCTTGCCTCCTGTTTCGGTGACTTCACATCTGGATCAGATTCTGACTCCCGATCACTCATCAAGGTTCTTACGCGGTAGATTCACAATCGTTTTCACAACCGATGCAAAGAAGTTGTCCTTTGGGTTTTCCGGCGCGACTACTCGAAGCTTTCGTTGAGCAGGCAACAGATCAACCTCATCGATGCGGCCAATCAACTCACCATCGACTTCAACGGGAACTTCACGATCGCTCACCACTCGGAAGCTCTTGCTCTGCAGGTATTTTACGGAGGAATTCCCGGCATCAATGGCACCCGTTGCAATCCCTTTCACCGAGTCTAACACAAGCTTATAACCAGCTGCAGTGAACACCAACGCATCAAGCATATCGTCATTATTATCCGCCTTGCGGAACAGCTTGATCTGACCACCGTAGAGCGATCCATTTCCAGCCAACATACAGACGCCCTCCTCTTCGGTACCGTCCTCACAGATGATTCGCATCCTCGGGGGCTTCTCACCAAGCACCTTCACCGCCGCCATCAGATAGGCCATCGCCCCAAACATTTTTTTAGTCTCCCAGGTGGTCTCCTCAATGACCTGGGCATCGAATCCCACACCCGCCAT
>JARFPV010000281.1 GCA_029288115.1 Akkermansiaceae bacterium
GAGTAAGCTTTTTCATATCATCCACACACCCTGGCTGAAACCCAAAGTCCGCATACCCGGCGTCATCGGAATAAAGAAGGATGATGTTAGGTCTCTCCGACCCATAGCTCACACCCACCATAACAGAGCAAACGACAACGAAAGAAAAAATGGCTGATCGTATAAACATCTTACCGATATTTGTGCCTCAATTATCTTCCGTTTCCGAGCTAAAAACCCGCGCACCCGGTTTGTCTTTCACATACGCCCACGCCCAGTGCAGCAACACCGAAAGCTTGTTGCGGAATCCGATCAGGAAAAGCAGGTGGATAAACAACCAGGCAATCCATGCGATAAATCCGCGGAGTTTGAGACTGCCGAGCTTCACGATGGCGGCATTCTTGCCAATGATCGCCATGATCCCCTTGTCGTTATAGATAAACGGCTCGCAGGGGTGCTCTCCCGGGGCACTGGCAATCTGCTTGATCCGCTTGGCGATGTAGTCACCCATCTGGGTAGCAGCCGGAGCGAGGCCCGGAACCGGCTTTCCCTTCGCATCGGTGTGTGCCGTCACATCACCGGCAACAAATATTTCCTGATGCCCGGGCAGGGAGAGGTCTGCAAGAGGGCTTACCCGACCTCCTCGGTCAGTCTCGATTCCAAGATGACTCGTCAGCCCGCTGGCCGCCACACCCGCTGCCCAGATAATCGTCTCAGCGTGGATTGGATCAAGCTCGTCAAAGAGCAACGTCCTTTCCTCAACTCCCGTCACACGATGACCTAGGACAACCTCCACACCGAGTTTTTCTAACCGGTTCTTGGTATACTCCGACTGATCCTCATCAAATGGTTTTAACACCCGGTCACCACTCTGAATCAGAAGCACACGAAGCTGGGAAATATCGAGCCGACGGTAGTTCGCGTGCAACGCACGACGTGCCAGATCGGAATATGCACCGGCAAGCTCAACACCAGTAGGACCCGCACCCACAATCGCTATGGTCATCAGGCGTTTCCTCTCCTCAGCGTCATCACAAAGTTCCGCCTGCTCAAGCGCACGAAACACAGAACGCCGAATAGCGTAGGCATCCGACAAACACTTCAACCCCATCGTGTGATCCTTCCAGTGGTCGTTACCAAAAAATGTCGTCTTCGCCCCCGCAGCGAGCACTAGATAATCATAGGAATAATCATGCTCGGCAGAGCTGGCGGTGCGATTGTTGGGGTCAATGGAAACAATCGTGTCCATGAGCACAGAAACGTTGTCGGCATGGCAAAAAAGCTGGCGTAACGAACGCGCGATATCCGGTGCAGCCAACGCCGCCGTCGCCACCTGATAAAGCAAGGGTTGAAATAGGTGGTGGTTCTGACGGTCGATCAACGTCACCCGGATCCCCGGCTGGTTCGCAAGCTTGCGAGCGCAGGACAACCCGGCAAATCCACCACCAATAATCAGCACGTGCTTGTGATCGTCCACGGCCAAAGCATGGACGTGATCTCAAAGAGGTCAAGCGCTACAGTCCTGCCTCGGCCTTGCGGGCTTTCTCGGCACGCTTGCGCACGTGCGGATCAAGGATGCGCTTACGGAGTCGGAGATGGCTTGGCGTAGCTTCCAATAACTCATCGCCGGCGATGTATTCGATGGCGCGCTCGAGGGACATCTTCACCGGAGGTGCAAGACCTACCGTGATTCCTTTGGTCGCCGAGCGGTGATTGGTCAGGCTCTTTGCCTTCACCGGGTTAACCGGGAGGTCATCTTTACGTGGGTTTTCACCGATGATCTGTCCTTCGTAAACTTCATCACCCGGTGCGACAAAAAGTTTCCCACGCTCTTCTAACGGGAGCAGCGAATATGCCATGGCTGTGCCGGTGGACATACTGACCAGCGTTCCGGTATTTCGTGTCACGATCTCACCGCAGTGGGGTGCGTACTCCTTAAACAGGTGCGACATCACACCGTGCCCACTTGTTAGGTTGAGAAGTTCAAACTCGAACCCGATCAATCCGCGGGTGGAAATAGTTGCCTCAATGGTAGCGCCATGGGCGTTGGTTCCCATGTCCTCGATGCGGGCGCGACGGTTGGCGAGAGTTTTCATCACACCACCCGTGTATTCCTCCGGCACCTCCACAAAGAGCGTTTCGAACGGCTCTTCGAGCACCCCGTCTTCGCTTTTATGGGTAATCACCATGGGGCGGGACACGAGCATCTCGTATCCTTCGCGGCGCATGGTTTCGACAAGCACAGAGATCTGCATGGCTCCACGTGCGGCAACTTCAAACACACCTGCCTGATCGGTATCAGAAACCTCGATGGACACGTTGGTTTTTACTTCACGCAGCAGCCGGTCACGAATCGCTCGGGAGGTAACATGTTTACCTTCACGACCACCATACGGACCGTCGTTGATAGAAAACTGCATCTGCACGGTAGGTGGATCGATGGACACAAATGGCAGCGCCTCGGCCTCGGGGTCAGCGGAAAGGGTCTCACCAATATCGACATCCTCAAATCCAGCGACGCCCACAATATTTCCAGCCACACCCTCGGCGGATTCCTGGTTAGACAGCGAGCTGTATTCAAACACCTTGGTCACCTTGCCGCGCTCTGTCTTGCCTTCCTTAGTAAGCCGGAAAATGCTGTCGCCCTTTTTTACCGAGCCAGACTGAACCTTTCCGAGTGCAACACGGCCGACGTAATCATCCCACGAAATGTTGGATGCGAGCATCTTGAACGGAGCGCCCGGGTCAGAGTCTGGCGCTGAGACGTGCTCGACAATCGTTTCCAGAAGAGGAATCACATCCTTCTGATCGTCGTCGAGAGATTTGACAAAAAATCCATTCTTCGCCGAGCCATAAACAAATGGTGCCTCGAACTGGTCCTCATTCGCCTCAAGCTCGAGGAAAAGCTCCAGCACCCGGTCATGCACGCCTAGCGGGTCGGAATGCTCGCGGTCGATCTTATTGACCACCACAATTGGGGTCAGCCCCTGCTGCAGAGCTTTTCTCAAAACAAATCTCGTCTGCGCCTGTGGCCCGTCATGGGCATCTACCAGAAGCAACACGCCATCGACCATTTTCATCACCCGCTCAACCTCACCACCAAAATCAGCATGACCCGGGGTATCGACAATATTGATGGTGTAGTCGCCCCATTTGACCGAAGTATTCTTCGCCTTGATGGTAATCCCCTTCTCTCGCTCGAGATCCATTGAGTCCATGGCGCGTTCGCCAGCCTCCTGGTGAGCACTGTAAGCACCACCCGCCTTGAGGAGCTCGTCCACGAGAGTGGTCTTGCCATGGTCAACGTGTGCAATGATGGCGATGTTACGGATGTTCTCGGTCATGATGAGGTCGGGTATCGGTGAGTAGAATCAGGTGAGGGGCGCGGAGACTCCTTGATTTTCTGCGAATTGCAATCACGAAATCTCTCACTCAGGACAGCACATCAGCGGCTCGATCCAGATCGCAGTCATGTGCCAGGGCAAATAAGGCGTGGCCCTCATCGAGTTTACCATAAATGAGGATGACGTCATCAAGTTCCACCGTCAGGCGATTAACTATACGCTCCGCTTTCTCCAACTGCCGCGCCACGCGGACGAACGGCGCAGTTGCCTGCCACGCAACCTCGTCACTGAAAAACGACTCGTTATAGACAACTTCACCAGCATCGCCACAGATCGAGAACCCGAGGAGGTCTCCCGATTCATAAATTGGCTGCACCATGTCTCTGATATGCTCCATCGCCTTGATTCTTAACGTGATTATTCTTCGTAAAAAAGGGCATCCAGACAGTCGCGCAGGCTTTCCTGGTCCGGATCGAGCAACACGCAGTCCACATCCATCTCACCATCTTCATCCGGACCTTTCACCCCGACCACCATCGTCATCTCGGACTCCTCACTGACGACACGCATCAGCCCGGAGCTTTGAAACACCGGGTTCAGTGCGACAAATGCCTGGGCAAAAAACTCCGCGTTCTCTGCGAGAAAATCTCCAGCAACATCTACTGACCCGGATGTAGTTTCTTCCTCGCTCATCTTACTTCAAGCTATCAACCAATGACTTTGCCCCATTAATGAGCTTCAAGGCTGCAGCCGCCTCCAGATCATTCTTTTCCAACCTCAGCGCGTTATGCTCCGGCAACCCGGCAGAACGAATTTTCTCACAGGTTTTTTTCACATCATACTTCACCCTGTGAAAATCAACGACCTTTTCACGTGTGTCATAGGTAATGTATTGAGCACGTTTGTCATCGCCACGCGGCTGACCGACAGATCCCGCATTCACCAGGTAACGTTCACCCGGCTCAAGCTCGATACGCTCAAACTCCTTGTGGGTCTTCCTCTCCTTGGTCGAAAAATACATCGGCATGTGAGTGTGGCCAAAAAAGCACACCGGTGAGTCTTGAAAATGAAAGTGGAGAATCGCCTCGATCGCATTGAGTACGTAGTTCCAGTTGTCCGGCTCATGTAAGCTGGCATGCACAAGCTGAAGAGGACCCACACGACGTTGCATCGGTAAATGGGTAAGCCACTCGTGCTGGTCAGGACGGATGTGGTTGCGTGTCCATTCGAGCGACTCTCGCGCCCGGCCATTGACAATTTCAGGTATTTCCTCTGCCACCGTGTAGGCATCGTGATTACCCATCACCACCGGACATCCCAAATCACGGATGATGTCCACACACGCTTCTGGATCCGCATTATACCCCACCAGGTCCCCGAGGCAGATAAAGTGCTTCACACCACGCGCACGCGCATCCTCCAAGACACTTTCCAGCGCCTCGAGGTTCGCGTGAACGTCGGAGATGATCGCGTATTTCATGTAGGGATGCCACGTCTCGGGTCGCTGAAGACGCTGACGTGAGGGGCATTATACGCTAATATTTAGGATTGGTGAAGTATTAATTTGGCATCGCTACAGCGCCGCTTCATTCTTGACATTCTTAACCGTTTCAAACACTAGTTAGTCTAATGGACGTATCCCCCCTAACCGCTTTCTCTTATACACATCTCCGA
>JARFPV010000350.1 GCA_029288115.1 Akkermansiaceae bacterium
GTGCCGACTCGACCAATTCCCGGACCGTCACCGAAGCCAAGCTTGCCGGCCGCCAACTCGTGCTGAAAAAACTCCGTCAGGCCAAGGGCAAGAAACGCTTGATGCACCTGCAGCCCGAACCTGGTTTCCGCGAAAGCTACCGCATCGTAGGCGAGACCATGATCACGGTGAACGATTACACATCCGGTAAGAAATTCGACGACGCCATCTGCAACGCCTTCTATCCGGTCGATTTGCATACCAAGACCGCTGTCCGCCCGAAGCAGCTCAAACCAGGCACCGTGCCGACCATCCCACTGAGCTCCCTGATCCCCAAGGGCAGCAAGAACATCCTGGTAGCAGGGCGATGCCTGTCGAGCGATCGCTTGGCAAACTCCGGCCTGCGCGTGCAAGCACCTTGCATGGCGATGGGGCAAGCCGCAGCCGCGACAGCCGCCTTGGCTGCCAAAAAGAATGTCACTCCGCTGGATGTGCCACTCTCTGACATCCACCAGCTGCTTGCCAAACACGGAGCCATCATCCCCGGTAACGAATAGGCTCTATGACGAAACCGAACCTCGGCAGCCTGAAGCGGAGATTTACTTCTCTATTCGTCGCACTCGTCTTCCTGGTGCTGTCGGTGACAGGTGTGATCGCGTTTGTGCAGCCGTTTTCCATCGGGATTGTCGGCTTACACGCGCTCACCGGGTTCCTCTTTGTCATCCTCGCCGTCCTGCACATTGCAAACAACTTCCGGCCATTAAAAGGCTACCTGCACAGCAAATCACTGTGGGTGACGCTGGCCATCACCGCCGCCCTAACAGCAGCATTCTTCATCCAGCCCAAACCGGTCAAAGCCATCCTCGGCCTGAGCGCGAACCTCGGCCCGGCCATGGACCGGTTCGAAATGAATGAGGACGGCATGGTTTACCAATACAGCCCGGACGAAAAATACAAGATCGCCCTGACCATCAAAACCGGAGCGAGCTACGACGTGAACAACCCACCCCGGATCGCAATCTGGCTCGAAAACCAGGGGACCTTCCACATCAAAACCCTGCGCGCGCCCGACCCCGAACACGCCGACCAGCTCCCCTACTGGCAGTTCAAACGCCAAGGGTGGGAGAAGGCGAAGCGCGATGCCGAAAAGGAGGAAAAAAATCCATCGGATGACTTCGAGATCATCAGTCAACCAACGCCTAACGGATCATTCGACCCCGCCGACTACATCCTGCCATCCACCCCGGAAGACAGCACACCCTACAAACTCCTCATCGAAATCAACCAGCCCGGCGATCCACACGGCTCCATCACCGACCAGCCGTCACTCGTTTACGCAGTCGAAATCGATAACCTCGACCCACGCACATTCCAGCTCCTCGACATCGTCGGCTACCCGAAACGCGAGGATGAAGACGGCAAGGAAGCCTGGGCACTCTACTACCCGAACGACGGCCTCGGCAGCGCCATGCAACTCATCGACAGCGCGCTGCTGACCATCGAGCGGAAATAACGGCAGGGTCGTCTCTGGTAGGGTAGTCTCCGGTAGGGTCGTCTCGCCGTGTAAAGGCCGAAGACATAGGTGACAGGTGTGCGCGGACATGGGTAACACTTTATCTCCCTTTTCTAATTGTATGGTAACGACCTTTTGCTTTGGCTGGCAGGCTAAAGTCCGCAGTGCCAAGGCGCTTCCAGCAATGG
>JARFPV010000390.1 GCA_029288115.1 Akkermansiaceae bacterium
CAACAAGTCAGCCTGCTCCACCGTCTCCGTCGTCGCATACATGTCCTGCACCACAAGAAAATCGAGCTTCTCCATGGCATCACGATAACGGTCCTGATGAATCCACGAGTGCGAACCATTCGTCGCCACCACCCAGAGACCCTTGATTTTCCCAGCATGAATCCCCTCGATAATCTGATCGTATGCCCATCCTGTTTCCGTGGGAATCACCTCAGGATCAATGTCCAAAATACCCGCCACCTTGTCACGGTCGTCCGGATTGGCAAAATCATGACCGCCTAACAAGTTCGTCGTATTACTGAATAGGCGCGACCCCATCGCGTTGCACTGACCCGTGATCGAATTCGCCCCCGTCCCGGGTCGCCCGATATTCCCCGTCATCAACGCGATGTTGATACTCGCCTGCGCAGTCCTCACCGCCTCATGCCCCTGGTTCACCCCCATCGTCCACCAGAACGAAACCCGCTCGCCTCGACCGATGGTATCGGCAAGCCGGTTAAGCTGCTCAGAACAAATCCCACTACGTTCCTCAACCACCTCAGGTGTAAATTTCTTGATATGGTCAAAAAATTCCTGATACCCATCGCAATGGTTATCGAGAAAGCTCTCATCGACATATCCCTTAACTAACAAAATATTCGCCAGACCATAGAAAAACACGAGGTCACTCTTCGGCGCGATCGGATAATGCTGGGTCGCAGCCACCGCCGTCTCCGTCTTACGGGGATCGATTACAACAATCTCCGGGTTATTCTTATTCTGCTCGACCCGCTGCCACATGATCGGATGGGCAATACACAAATTCGACCCCACCAGCACAATCACATCCGACTCCTCAAAGTCCTGATACGTATACGGCGGTGCATCAAACCCAAAACTCTGCTTATACGCCACCACCGAGGTCGCCATACACTGCCGAGTGTTGCCGTCACCATGCTTGATCCCCATGCCAAACTTGGCAAGCGCCCCCAAAAAAGCCATCTCCTCAGCCACAATCTGACCCGTGCTGATAAAGGCAACGGAGTCCTCCCCATGCTTCTCCTGGATCTCTTTAAACCGTTCGGCGAATACCACCATGGCACGATCCCAGTCGGCAGGCCTAAGCTCACCACCACGCTTCTCCCTCATCATTGGCACCGTCGCCCGATCACCAGCCTGCAAAGGCGTCAACGCCTCCCAGCCTTTCGGACAGGCCATACCAATATTCACCGGGTAGTCCGTCGACGGCGTAAGACTCACAGCCTGACCGTCTTTCATGTGTACATTCAGTCCGCACCCCGTCGAACAAAACCCACAGACAACATTGGTCGTGGCATCAGGCGCCACCCCTGAGGGAACCTGCCCGAGCCCAAACTTACCTGGCTCACGCACCAGCCTGTTAGTCTTCGGCCCCTGCCACTGACGAATCGGCGGGATGATCTTATTAAGCAACTTCTGACCAGATGACATCAGTAATAAATTCAGTTAATGTGGGCGACTATGCTCACCGGGCATTTTTAAAGTAACCACCGCCTGAAAGAACAGCCTCCTCTCAAGCCACTCACCAACAAGCATTGCTGTAAAACCAACAACCACCCAGGCGAGCAAACTCATCGTCACTCCTACAACCAATGCCAACACAGAAAAAACAAGCATCACCCAGCGCAGGGTGAGCACTTTCCGTAATGGGCGCAGCTGTAGCAGAGCACTCTTCTTGGCAAAACTCCACTCACCCGCCCGCGCCGGCAACAACTGGCTAATCTCCATCACCGACTTCACCAACACCCCAGCCAACACACCCGCAATGGCAAAACCACTCGCAGAACCCGTCATCACCAGCTCCACCAAAAGCAATCCGGCAAAACCACCTAGCACCGTCGTGCCAGCAAAACGACCCAGGGTCTTACCCATGGCCCAAAATGCGCGCTGAGTATCAACGTACACCATCACTGAACAAAGCACACCAATCACCCCGAGAACAACCGCCGTGACCAAACTCACCATAGGTAACCATGCGGGCAAGACCTCCGGTATCCACGCCCTGACAAAGCCAGGACTTGCCGAATAAATATGCGGCCATGCGACAGCCATCACATACCCCATCAACGCGGGCGCCCAGGCCCCAAATGCCACCACCTCCCGACTCAGCCATGAGGTTTTCAGACCGAGAAAAATCCGCCACGCACCCGCCGGACTCCCCAGATGCAGGAAACTGGCTACCAAGCCAATGATTCCACTCACGAGAGCGATGAGGGCCAAAGGTAAATGCAACGCACCAAAGTGAGAGGGCATCACTGCAGAACCTAACACATCAACACACAACAGTCCTACAGCCACTTGAGTAAGCATCAACATCCACACCAACGGTGTGTGAGCATGCGCTGGAACCAGATCACGCTCATCCCCTGCCCTCATCGCCTCTGAGAATTTCCGCTCACTACGAAATGTCGTCGAGGGCTTGGTATAATCGGAACGAAATGCCCCCGGCAAAATACTCCGCCCTCCTTTCGCCGCCTCATTAATCGCAGCAGTTTCAACAACTTTGATCTTGATCGCCCCACTCGGACACGACTGCACACAGGCTGGCGCTTCACCATCGGCAAGCCGCTCATGGCACATGTCGCATTTCCTAACAATCCCCAGTGACGCATCATACTTAGGCACGTCATACGGACACTTGAGTGAGCAATACTGGCAGCCGATGCACTGGTCGTCCAAATGCCGGACAACCCCAGTGTCCTTCTCCTTTTCATAGGCACCCACAGGACAACCGTTCAAACAAGCAGGATCAGCACAGTGGTGACAAGCGGAAGTCACCGTCTGCTGCTCAACCTTACCATCGACCGCCCCGCGAATAGTGCCGATATCACGCCAGCTTTCGTTTTCATGCAGCCCATTCAAGCTATGACAAGCAACCACACACGCCTTGCAGCCAGTACATTTATCCAGATCCACCTCAAAAGCATACTGCTCACCTGTCGATGGCTTACGGATGGGAATAAGATCCCGGTAATGACTTTTTAACAACGGCTCCCGTGCAGCTTCATGCTTCTGGCTGAACCGCTCGACGGCTGACAGGCTCTTCTGTTCTTCCAGCAGATGATCAATCAGATTCACTTGCTCGAGACCATAGGAATCCCCTGAAACAGGTTCTCCGGTCTGTTTGGGATCGAGGACAAGTGACATTGCCCGTATTCGCTAGCACAGCCCATGCCAGCAAAACCTCATACCATGCATCCCGTTCATGATTCCCATGACTCCACTTCATCGCGTGAGCAACAGCAGAATGACCAAGCCAGCCAGAAGCAATGATATCATTTTCCAGAATCTCACCGGGTCACGCTCGACCAGCGGCAGATGCCCCGCCTTCATGTAGACCTCATTCGGATGCCCAAGGTCGTAGAGCCATTCACTCATACCAGGATATCGCGCCGATGGGGAAATTCTCAACGCCCTCTTCAACGCCCCATCAAGCCACACAGGAACCATTGGCGAGTGATGATACACCGGCACATACTCCAAAAGCTGGAAATCCTTGAAGCTGCTCGCCGAGGCCCACTTGCCACCATACGGACACTTGCCACCACTCAGCAAATGGTAGGCAATCATCGCAATGGAAAACTGGTCGGCACGTGGGCTGCCCCCCTCCGATCCTGGTATGCGATACTCTGGCGCAGAAAAATCCAACGTCCCCAACACATCATCGCTTTCACGATATCCCATATGCTCACGTAGCCCGGCAATCCTGCAGGAACCATAGTCGATGACAGTCACTTTCCCTGCATCGTCCACAATGATATTCTCAAGCTTCAAATCCTGATGCAAAACCTCCTTGCGATGCAGGGCACGCACACCCGCAACAATCTGCTGCACGATCGCAACCACCTCCTCAACCGGTGGCTTTCCTTGGTATGCGTCCAGCCAATCCGCCAGATTTTTACCATCTAGCGACTCCATCAGATAATACAGAAACGTCGGTTGAGTTCCCCGAGTCATCACCCGGACAAGGTTTTCGTGGCTGATTCGTTTTCCGATCCACTCTTCAGCGGCGAAACGCTCAATATACCCAGGATCATCCTGATAATTCGGTGACGGTGTTTTCATCACCATCTCACGCCCGTCATGGGTATCCCTCACAAGATAGAGCTGACTGCGACTACTCTCGACCAGCACCGCCTCCACCTCAAGCCCGTCCAGCTTCATCCCAGGTGCCAGCAAGGGAGGAAATGGACGCTCGTTGAGCAGCCTCTGCGCCTCCGAGTAGCTAGCCTCAGGGAGAGCATCAATCCGCAGTAGCACACAGGTAGCATTGTCATCACTTCCCGCATCAATGGCACTCTGCGCCACACGCTCCGCCAGCACATCAAGGCACTCACCCGAAGCCACTTCCCCGCAAATCTCCTCATCGCTCAACCAATCGTGCACACCATCCGTGCAGATTACAAAATGATCACCCACCTCCAGGTCGATCTCACGATAATCAACTTTCAGGTTGAGATTCAACCCCATGGCACGGTTCAAATAATCCGCCTTCGATGCCCCGGACCGGTGATCACGTGTCAGCTGCTCAATCTGCTGGTCACGGACACGATAAATGCGCGTGTCGCCAACATGAAAAATAAACCCGGTGCGCGAAGTCAGCACCAGCGAGCTGTGGGTGGACAAATACCCTTTCCCGTCACTCAAACCCTCCGCGTGCCCCTGCCCATAGAGCCAGCGGTTCAGACCATCCAACACCCGCTGACCTGACGTTTTTACCGACCAGCTTTCCGGCGTGCAGAAGTAATCCGATAGAAATGCCTGCACACACATCTCTCCCGCCACCTTGCCGCCATTCGCCGAGCCCACTCCGTCTGCCACAGCAGCCGCGACCCCCTTGGTCGACACCTGCTCGTCATCAGGCACCCGCACACCCGTGCAGTCCTCATTTTCATCTTTCACTCCCTTCAGGGAGGCCTGCCCTGCCTCGACTTTCAGCCGATGATCAGGGTCAGGCTTTGTCCTCATGTCAGGCATGCTGACATGGGCAGCAGGGAATTGGCAACTCGCATCTAGGCTCATGATACTTCGATCATTTCCACGGAGCCGTCAGGCATCACCTCGGCAACATGTCCCTCCGGCTCATCCAAGAACCATGTGGCGATGAAACCTACCGAACTCGACGCGGCAATGATCATGAAAAACGTGGAGGCATCGACAAAGGAGAAGATCGTCAGGAACACCACCGCACCCACATTTCCGTAGGCACCCGCCATTCCCGCAATCTGACCGGTCATCCGCCGCTGCACCAGTGGCACGATGGCAAACACAGCCCCCTCGCCCGACTGGACAAAGAACGAACACAGCATCGTTACCCCGACAGCGACCCAGATCGCCCAGCCAGCATCAATCTGGCTCATCAAGAAATAGCCAACCGCGAGGCCAACCATAAATGTCAGCAGGCTCTTGCGACGCCCCACTTTGTCGGAGATCAGTCCACCCGCAGGCCTTGCCACCAGGTTCATAAAGGCAAAGCCAGAGGCAAGCAGGCCAGCAGTCACCGCACTCAGGCCAAAGGTATCCATAAAGAAAAATGGCAACATCGACACCACCGCCAACTCAGATCCAAAGGTAACAAAGTAATTCAAATCAAGGATGGCCACCTGCTTGAACTTGAAGCGGAACAACTCCTCAACACCCCCATTCTTCAACATCTCCTTGTTCACACGATAAATCTGCGACGCCTGGAACATATACAGCAAACCAAGACCAACATAGATGATGTTCACCGCCGTCTGACTCAACAAGGACACACCAGCCGGAGATAGCTTCCATGCCAATACCGCCAACGCCAAATACATCGGCACCGTCATCAACAGCAGGAAATAAAAATCACGTGGCGTACTCACTTCCATAC
>JARFPV010000604.1 GCA_029288115.1 Akkermansiaceae bacterium
CCACCCAGGACCTGAAATGGGATCAGTCCAATAAGGTCTACAAAGCCATCTTCATCGCCGGCAACGAGGCTTTCACTCAGGGGCCAATCAATGCCAGTGATGCCGTCAAGGCAGCCATCGCCAAAGGGGTGATCGTCAATACCATCCACTGCGGTAACGAACAGGCCGGTATTTCCGGAGGCTGGAAAAACGGTGCCATGCTCGCCGATGGTAAATTCCTGACCATCGATCACAACCGCGCCGTAGTCCACATCGCGGCTCCCCAGGATGCCGAGATCGTCAAACTCAACACCGAGCTTAATAAGACCTATATCGCCTACGGTAAGATAGGAAGACACAAAAAGCATGAACAGGCGGCACAGGACAGCAATGCCGCCGCCAAGGCTGGAAGCGGTGCCGCCGTGCAGCGCTCCGTGACCAAAGGTAGCGTGAATTACTCCAACACCAGCTGGGACCTCGTCGATGCTTGCAAGCAGAAGGACTTCGATATCACCAAGGTGAAAAAGGAAGACCTGCCCAAGGAACTCCAGTCAATGACCATGGAGCAACGCAAGCAGTACGTTGCCAAGAAGCAGAAGGAACGTGAGGCCATTCAGGCAAAGATCCTCGAGCTCAACAAAAAGCGTATCGCCTACGTCTCCGAGAAACGTAAGGAAATGGCTGAAAAAGAAGGTAAGACCACCCTCGATGAGGTCGTCTCCGAAACCGTGCGCTCCCAGGCCGAGAAAAAAGGCTACGCATTCGGAAAGTAACCGAGCCATCGATAGGGCGGATTGGCCCCAATCCGCCGCGCACCTCTCATATCACCACCAAGCCGCAGGTTTTCCGCCTGCGGCTTTTTGCTGCTTATGGAACTTTCTCATGATCAATCACTTGTGTCTTGTGGTGCTCGCCTGAGTCGGTCTAACAGCCAATGATTGGCTGTGTGGCCGTCACGTGGGCACATAAAATTTTATTCCCCGAATCAAGGGAAATTCAATGCCCTCAGGGTGGGGGATCGCACGGATTTGGCTAACATCTCCAAAACTTTTTAAAATCTTGCAGCGGTCGATTTCTCCATCTAACAGAGTGAATTTTTTTTCAGCCCCAGCCCTGTGGTCTCCTAACATGAGAGATCTGTTAGAACGGCTGGCAAACGCCCGTTTCCCTAGGGGAGTCGGCTCGACAAGAAAAAAACGCACATTATGCATATTTCCCCAAAACCACAACATGTTGTATTGTGAATAATTTGTGGATACTATATGAGCAAAATGATGTTGACCAAATCGTTACAATTAGGGCAATATGCAAAGGCTGCGCAGTCGAGTTTTAAAAGTGCTCACAGACACTCGATGAATCGAACTACGCAACGCAAAATTCTCCATTTTCTCCGTCAATTTTTCCCCAGTTTTCGTTTATTTCATCCCGTTTTCAACCCTTACAGACCATGGCAGACACAGTTACTATTACGCTCGGAGAACGTACTTTCCACTTGGACCGCGAGAAGGCTGAGGAAGCTTACGCCGCGAAAAAGATCATCAACGGGCGTAACTCGATGTTTTTCAACATCTTGCCGTTGAAGTACAACTGGGCGTACGATCTTTATCGCGAAATGAAGAACTCCCACTGGGAGCCGGGCGAGATCGATATGCAGGTGGATACCGCCCAGTGGCCGCAGCTCGGGGACACTTGCCAGACAATCGTTAAAACCGCCCTCGGTGCTTTGGCAAACGCCCAGGAGGTGTTCCACTCCAGTGGCATCTACACCGTGCGTGACCTGGTCACCGCGCCGGAGCTGAAACTCGTGTTTGGCCGTTTTGTACACGAGGAGAACACCCGCAGCGATATTCTGGTCCACCTGCACGGCTCGCTGGCAATTAACCCGATGGAGTGCGCTACTCTGGCCGCAACGCCGGCAATCGCTGCCAAGCAGGCGTTTTTTGCCGATCGGCTCAGCGGAATCGACCGCAACACCGACACCACCGTGACTGAAAACAAGCAGGCAGTCGCAAGAAACATTTTCCTGATCAACCAGTGCGGCGAGGGCACCCAGCTCTTCAGCCTCTGGGCAGCGGTCTTCTCCCTCGCCAGCCAGGGCAAGCTGCCGGGCATGGGGAAAGTCTTCAACAAGCTGCTCAGCGATGTCACCTTCCGCCTCTCCTTGTTCGATAAGTTGCTCAAGGAAATGGCGAGTGAGAACCCCGACTTCTGGACGGATACCTTCAAGGAGGAGCTTTGCGGATACATGACCGCTGCCGTCGACCTGGAAAAGGAACTGATCGGCTCACTTCCATTTGCCGATGCCGGGCTCGATCCCGAATCCTTGGTTACCTTCATCGAATACCTCGCCGACGAGCGACTCTCCGCCTGCGGCCTGCCCCGCCAGTACCACCACTCTGCCAGCCCGTTCCCGTGGCTCGATGAACAAGTCCATCTCTCCGCCGCCGCCGCACCAGCCGGTGCCAGCTCAACCGCCACCCTCGATACCACCTTCGACGACGACGATCTGTAACTAAGTGATCCGTGTGCAGTGATCCGTGATCAGTGCATGACGAGCCACTCCAAACCACCAAACGCCTTTCCAATTCCTACACTGCACACCGATCACTGATCACTGCACACTTCTAAAATGAACGCCACTCTCGATAGCTACACCATCCCGCTCGACGACGCGCTTGCCGAGCAAGTCAAGAATGACAAGAAAGTCATCGGCGGCAAGAAGCCGAGCGGCTTCGGGCTCGTTCCCCTCAAGTACGAGTGGGCCTGGGAGATCTACTCGAACATGCGCGCCAACCACTGGGAGCCGGAGGACATCCCGATGCAGAAAGACGTCGAGCAATGGCGGTCCGATGAAGTCACCGACGTCGAGCGCTGGATCATCAAGATGGGTATCGGCTACTTCTCCGCCGCCGAGGGAATCGTAGGCGACAACATCATCCACGTGATCCGCGACCAGGTGAGCGCCCCAGAGCTCGAGCTTGTGTTCCGCCGTCACGCGCATGAAGAGAATATCCATGCCGACTCCCTGGTCTACATGGTTTCCTCGCTCGGGCTGAACCCACACGAGTGTGAGGCAATCTTCGAAAGCGTGCAGACGGTGCAGGAAAAGACGGACTTCGTGGTCTCGAACAGCCGCTCGCTGCGCCGGGACATGGATATGTCTCTGACCGAAAACAAACAGGCGCTCGCGCGCAATGCCTTCATCTTCGGCCAGTGCATGGAGGGCACCCAGTTCTACGGGCTCTTCGGTATGATCCTCAGCCTCTACCGCCAGAACAAGTTCCCCGGCATCGGCCAGATGTTCCGCTACACGCTGCGCGACGAATCCAAC
>JARFPV010000613.1 GCA_029288115.1 Akkermansiaceae bacterium
GCGTACGTACCCGTGGAGGGACACGGCTATGCCTCCGACCAATACGAATTGAACATCAGCCTTAGCGAGACGCGCCAACAGTTTTTCGAACGTGGGTTCCATCATCGGTGGGGAGTTTGGCGGGGCCGCCGCGCAGAAATGCAGCGTTTTGGCGCAATGTTTCCAGTCGCTCTAGGGGCGGGAGCTCTGAGAGTGAGCCACCCACGGTTTTTTTTGTACGTTCCTGGAGATCTGTTTTCATGGGGGTATAATACGCCGGATTGGGTGGGAGTTCAAGGCGTGAACACATCCTTCACCGTTAGTTCGGTGACCGGACCTATTTTTTTCAAGGCGTCCATGTTGATGCGTGAGCGGTCGCCGACGATGGAAATGCGTTTGGGCTGTTTCATGATGTGGTTCATGTGGAATGCGATGAGTTTTTCCAGTGTCATGTCTGGCAGGGCTTCGTAGGTCAGCTTGTTCGGGTTGAAATCGATGCCTTGTCGATCGAGCAGGAGCACGGTGGGGACGACATTGCGGAAGCCTGTGCGTTGGGCGCGGTAGTTTTCGATCATCGAGTCCTGGGATTCTTTGAAGCGGGTTGCGGAGGAGGGTAGCTTGTCGAATAGCTCAATGAACTTGGTAACGGCGGCGTCTGCCTTGTCGGCTTGGCTGGCGATGAGGCCAACGACCAGGTTGTTATCACCTTTCCAGCGAGGTCGGGTGACGTACCCCGAGGCCGAGTATGCGAGCCCGCGGGATTCACGCATTTCCTGAAAAACGATGCCGCTCATACCGCCGTCGAAGTAATTGTTGAACATGTGGACCATTGGGCGGTCATGCGGCTTGAGGTACGGCGCGTGTGATTCAATCCAGATTTGTGCCTGCGCCATCTCGCGGTGAATGAATTGGATTTCGATCGGGTCTTCTGTTTTGATGACGGGTCTTTTTGGATTGCCGGGAGGCTTGGAGGAAACCTTGAGTTCCGGAGTCAGCTTGCGCCATTGGGCTTCGGATAACTTGCCGACGTAGGAGATATCGTGTGGATTCGTGAAGAGCTGGCTAAGCATTTTTTGTAGATCGGTCGTGCTGATCTTACGCATGTCGGCACTGCTCGTGCGGGTGAGGTAGGTCGATTGCTTGCCGTAGCGTGAGTAGCGTGCGAGGGCGTGGATCATGGTCGCGGGGTCCTTCATGTGGTCGGCGCGCTGGATCTCGTAGGTGTCGACTATTTTTGCTAACACCTCTTTGCCGGGCTGGAAATTGTGCAGCCAGTTCCAGAATAGTTGGATGGCATCAGGGAAGGTGCTTGAAATGCCGCTGAGTGTGATGTCGGTATGGGTGGGGGAAACAGAAAAGCTGTAGCTGGTGGCTAGCTGATACCATCGCTTGGCGAGATCTTCTGGTGAGAGCTCGGTAGTGCCTGATTTTTCTAACAAATCAAAGGCGAGATTAAGGTCGGGGTTGTGAAGGGATCCGACCGGGAACGTCCAGGTGATCGTGTAGAGGTCGTTGCTTGGGTTGTAGGTGGTGTAGTGGGTAACGCCATTTTTACCTTCGGATTTCTGGTAATCACGTCCCTCCTTTAAGAACTTCGGCTTCAGAGGCTCAGTTTTGATTTTCAGAACCGACTCAGCGAATGGGCTGCTCACGGAGTCGTTGATTGCGACAGGATCGATCTGTGGTTTGTCGATGTGGGCGATCTTCTGCTTGCCATTGATGAGGTGTCCCGTGACGTAGTGCTCGCCGAGGTATTTGTTCGCCACGCGCACGACATCCTCCTTGGTGACGGCGGCGATGCGGGTCATTTCCTGTGAGGCGAACGACCATGGCTGGCGTGAGATGAATGCATCACGCATCAATTCCACGCGGGAGACGTTCGACTCGTAGCTTTCCTGATCGGATTTCCTCAGGTCCTTGACGATGGCGGGGATGATCCAGGCGTCGAACTCACCTTTTTTCAGGATACTGATCTGTTCTAGAATCAACTTCTCTAACTGGTCGAGCGTTTGTCCATCGCGAGGGCTTGCCCAGAAATACTGTGAGCCAGCTTCGTTGAGTGCGTAGCCGTAGGAGCCGGCGTTGCGAACGCGCTGAGTCTTGACGAGATTCAGATCGATTAGTCCTGCGACGCTGTTGTTGAGTACCATGTCCATCACGACGAGTGCTGCGTCGTCAGGGTGGCCGATCGGTACTGTGCGCCATGCGAGGGTGAGCGATTCCTCACCCTCGTGTTTGATGGTGACCTTTTTGTTTTGTGTGAGTGCGGCGGGCCTGCGTGGTGTGAATTTTGGTGCTGGTTTGGCCTGCCATTTGCCGAAATACTTGTCGATGGTGGCGAGTGTTTCCCCTTTGGTAATGTCGCCGCTGATAAAGATCGCCATGTTGCTGGGCACGTAATATTTTTCGTAGTACTCACGGATGCGTTTGATCGACGGTGACTTGAGGTGCTCGGCCTCGCCTAGCACCGTCTGCGTGCCGTATGGGTGATCGGAGTAGAGAGCATGCTGCACGGCCTCCCAGAGCTTGTCCTGACCTGAGTCGAGCGACGTGTTCTTTTCCTCGTAGACGGTTTCGAGTTCGGTATGGAATAAGCGAAAGACCGGGTTACTGAAGCGTTCCGACTCAATCTTGGCCCAGCGTTCCATCTGGTTTGAGGGCAGTGCGACCTTGTAAGTGGTTTCGTCCATGGAGGTGTGTGCGTTGACTGCTCGCCCGCCGATGAACTTATAGATGCGATCGATGTCGTTCGCTACGGCATACTTGGCGGCGGCCTGTGCCTCGGTGTTGATCTGTTTGTAAATGGCAGCGCGTTTCACTGGGTCCTTCTCGTGGAAATGCTGCTCGTACAAGGCAGTGATCTTGTCGAGGTGAGGTTTCTCCTTGGGGTAATCGAGCGTGCCCATCTTCTGGGTTCCCTTGAAGAGCAGATGCTCGAGGTAGTGTGCGAGGCCCGTGCAATCGGATGGATCATTGCGGCCTCCTGTGCGCACGGCGATCTCCGCGTATAAATTCGGGGATTGTTGGTTTGGCGAGAGGTAAACCGTCAGTCCGTTGTCGAGCTGGTAAACGGAGACCTGCATCGGGTCGTCACCGTGGATGAGCCGGGGTGCTGCATTCAGGTACAATGGCATGCAGGCGAGGAAAATGGCTAGATGTCTCATGATTCAAGTTGTAGCAATAAGCGTGGTCTGAGAGCGAGGCTATTGTGTGTAAAATCATATCGCCTTTGAGATTCTCCCTTGTGAAGGTGGCTGGATGCGGTCTAACTTGGAGTCGTGCAGCATCTGACTATTTCCGCCCTGAAGCAAACAACTGGAGACACGCCCCTGAGCGCGAGCTTTGACGTGCAGCTTGAGCGCAAGGCGGAGAGGGAGACGAAGACCGGGAAGCCGTTCTACGAGATCACATTGGTTGATGGCACAGGGGACTTGAAACTCAAAGTCTGGGAAAACAGACCTCAGTTTCGTGCGCTGGATGATATTGCTGACGGCACTTTGCTGCGCGTCAGTGGCGACTGGACACAGAACCAGTATGGAGTGGACTCGAATAAGTGGGACATGCGCCTGCTTAATGAGGACGAAGCAAAAGAGTTCCTCGCTGGTGACGCGGAGACCTGTGCCCGTCAGGACGCCGATTGGTCGGACATCCGGGAAATGACGACCAGCATAGCTGATCCACGGTTGCGTGAGATATGCGTGGTTTTCTTCAAACAGTATGAAAAAAAATTCCGCCGTGCTGCGGCCGCGCGCAAGAACCACCATGCGCGGCGTGGTGGACTCGTTGAACACGTGGCGCAGATGATGAGGTCGGCTCACGCGGTGTGTTCGGTTTACCCCGCGTTGAACCGTGACCTGCTCACGGCCGGTGTGTTGTTTCACGACTGTGGCAAGATGTGGGAGAACAATTACCCCGAGGCAGGGTTCACCCAGCCATTTAATCTGCATGGAGAAATGCTTGGACACATCCCGTTGGGCATTGAAACGGTCAACAAACTCTGGCGCGATATGATGGATAGTGATACCGCGAAGGAATGGAGTGAGCTGAAGCCGGACTCCGAAGAAGTACATCTGCATCTACTGCATCTGATTGCCAGTCATCACGGTGCATATGAGTGGGGTAGCCCAACGTTGCCACGTACTCCGGAAGCCATGGCGCTGCATTACATCGATAACATGGATGCCAAGTATGAGATGATGCGTATGGGATACGAAAGCTCTCCGGAGCTGGCACCGGGGATTCAGGAGCGGCAATTTCCGTTACCTGCCAGCCTGGTGAAGCCACTGGAGCATTTCGAGAGCACGGATGTGCCCGCATCACCGCTTGACGAGTTGTTCTGATACTCCTTGCAAAATACGGAATTACTGGCAATCCTGTGCTAACAACACGCGCGTGACCGGCCTACCAACGCACCCCAGAAATCGTGGCCAAACAACTCCGTATCGTTCCTGACCCTGATCAGGCGCTCGACAAGCTCACTGATGAGGAGCTTGTGGAGTTGTGTAAACAGCAGTTGCCTCACGATCTGACGGCGTACCGCGAGCTGGTGAAGCGCTACGAGGGGCTGGTGTACAACATTTGCATGAAATTTCTTGGTAACCCCCAGGATGCGGAAGAAATCGCTCAGGACTCGCTTTTACAAGTGTTTCACAAGATTCACCAGTTTCAGGGGAGATCTCAGTTCAAGACCTGGCTATATAAAATTGTGCACAATTTCTGCCGAAACCGCATCAGTAAGATTATACGTAAGCGTGAGGTGCAGGAAGCCTACGAGGAACACGCGAAGGAAGACCTTCCGGTGTCGTCGTTTGGTGAAGCTGATACCTCGGAGAAATCCGCCCGCATCCAAGAAGCACTCGATAAACTTAAACCCAAGGAAAAGGAAATCATCGTTTACAAATTTGTGTCCGGAATGACCCTGCAGGAGATTTCCGATGTCACAGGAATTGGTGCATCCGCCGCCAAGATGCGCTATTATCGCGCCATGGAGGCATTTAAAGAAGCCTACGAACGCACTGGAAAAGATCTGCCGAAAGCGAATCCACCATCATCATGAACCCAACCGATGCCATGCCCATTGACGAGGCACAGATCCATCTTCTCTTTGAGGAGGCGGGGCTGATGGACGCCCCTGCGGTGGATCAGCGCCGGGTGGATGGCGTGATGGAGCGTGCCATGCACGAGAGTATCATCAAGGACACCAGCTCGTTTGTATTTGTTGGGTTTCCTGCTGTTCTCTCGGCAATGCTTGACGTGGCATCTGGGAAGATTTCAAATAGCGACAGTGATTACCGAGCATGAGTCACTCACAACCACTAACCTCCAATTCAGAAAATCATGAACCTGTTTGCTGCTGATTTTTCCTTCCAGAGCTTTTTCGATCAAATCAAGGAAGCCCTCGTAAAAATGGGTGAGGATTTTGCGAATTTTATTCCCGACGTCCTGCTCGCACTGGTTCTGCTCTTCCTCGGATTTGTATTTGCGAAAATCATCGCCAAAGTGGTCAGCACTGGCTTTGCCAAGCTGGGACTGGACGGGCTGCTTGAGCGTGCAGGTGTCACCGGTGTGCTACAGCGTGCAGGAATCAAGGCAGCCCCCGGTGCATTCTTGGCCAAGCTGTTCTTCTGGGTGGCCATGCTCTTTGTTATCAAGGTCGCGGCGACTCAAGCGAAGATCGATGACATTTCCAACATCATCATCGCAATTATCAATTTCATGCCGAATGCGATTACCGCAGCACTGATCATGCTCGTTGGTTTTATCGTGGCAGACATCATCAAGAATGCGGTGTTTAGTAGCCTCGATGCCGCTGGGCTCGAATACGCACGCACGCTCTCCAAGGTGGTGTTTGGTTTTATATTCATCCTCGTGCTCACGGTGGCGCTGGCAAAAATCAACATCCAGACCGAACTGCTCAATGCCACGGTGATGATCCTGCTCGGTGCGCTCGGGCTCGCTCTGGCGATTTCCATGGGGCTCGGACTCAAAGGCATGGCACGCAATATCGTTTCCGGCGTCTATTCCCGCGACATTTATAAAGTGGGCACAGAAATCGAATACGATGGTGAGGCAATGACGGTCGCTGGTGTGGGACCCGTGACCACCAAACTGAAGCGCGCCGATGGCGGCTTTGTGATCGTGCCTAACGAAAAACTTATCTCCGAGCCGGTGAGAGGCCGTTCGGCTGAATAATTTTTTTTCACTTTTTAGTGACCCTTTGGGCACTGACTCGACTCTTTAAGAGTGTTCCTTCGGGAACGTGCGTTGTTGTTCTCCTCCCTTCCGGGAGGAGGCAAGGGTGGGAGTCGGAGCAATTCGGCTCCCACCTACTGTTTGCGATCTTGTCAGCAATCCAGATTTGCTTTTTGGCACGAATCGGCCTATGAAGCTTCCTATAAATAGCCATTATGGGGGAGAATTTATACAACAAGGTCTGGAATGACCACGCGGTTGGCACGCTCGCCGACGGTCGCACCCAGTTGTTTATCGGCACCCATCTGATTCATGAAGTGACCAGCCCGCAGGCATTTGGAATGCTTCGTGACCTTGGCATTGGGGTGAAATTTCCTCAGCGCACGTTTGCGACAGTCGATCACATCGTGCCGACGGATAACCAGCAACGTCCGTTTTCTGACCCCCTTGCTGATGCTATGATCAGTGAACTACGCAAGAATGTCGAAGAGTTCGGTATCACCTACTTTGACCTGGCGTCAGGAATGCAGGGAATCGTGCACATCGTTGGGCCCGAGCAGGGAATTACTCAACCTGGAACAACAATTGTTTGCGGGGATTCACACACGGCGACGCACGGTGCGTTTGGTGCCATTGCGTTTGGCATTGGCACGACCCAGGTGCGTGACGTACTTGCTACCCAGACAATCGCCATGGAAAAACTCAAGGTGCGGCGCATCAATGTCGAGGGTGAGCTTCGTCCCGGAGTCTATTCCAAGGATGTTGCCCTGCATATTATCCGTTTGTTAGGAGCTAATGGCGGTATTGGCTATGCTTATGAGTACGGTGGCCGTGTGTTTGATAACTTCACGATGGAGGAGCGTATGACGGTCTGCAACATGTCCATCGAAGGTGGCGCCCGTTGCGGTTACGTTAACCCTGACCAGACGACGCTGAATTATCTCGAAGGTCGACCTCACACGCCCAAAGATGCAGCATGGGATGATGCGGTTAAACGTTGGAAGTCATACGCATCAGATGCCGATGCGGACTACGATGATGTGGTAAATATCGATGCCGCCGATATTGAACCCACTGTGACTTGGGGCATTTCTCCAGATCACGGCATTGCTATTTCAGAGACGATACCCGATCCGGAAAATGCCAACAGCGAGGCGGAACGCGCATCCATCGTGGAGGCTTTGGATTACATGAAACTCCCTGCCGGAGACCCGATTATGGGCACACCGGTAGATGTTGCATTCATCGGATCGTGCACCAATGGTCGCATCTCTGACTTCCGCGAGGTCGCGCAGCATATCAAGGGTAGGCAGGTTGCCGACGGGGTGACTGCTCTAGCCGTGCCTGGCTCCCAGATAACCGATGCGATATGCAAAAAAGAGGGGATTGATAAAATCTTCAGTGAGGCAGGATTCGAGTGGCGAGCTGCAGGATGCTCGATGTGCCTTGCGATGAATCCCGATAAACTACAGGGCGATCAGCTTTGTGCATCGTCGTCGAATAGAAATTTTAAAGGTCGCCAGGGGAGCCCAACAGGACGCACCGTTCTGATGAGCCCATTAATGGTCGCCGCCGCAGCCATTACCGGGGAAATTACGGACGCCCGTGAAGTATTTTCCGTTAACTAACAACCAACACTACAAAACCATGAAAACGATATTTACTATATGCCTTGCCCTGATGCCCCTGAGCCTGACACTTGCCCAGGATAAAGAAGCGAAAAAGCCAGCCGCGGAGTTGCTCGAACTGATCAGGTTCAAGCAAATCATGAAGGACACTTCAAATGCAAGTTTTGCACCGTTTCTGGACAAACTGAGGAAACAAGGATTTCCTGAAGCAGGAGTCAAAGAGGTCGCTGAAGCGGCGGGTGTCTATTTTGATCAAGTTGCATCAGATCCCGATTTGAAAAGTGCCATGATGGCACTGTACGAAAAGGAGTTTACCCTTGAGGAACTTAAGGGACTAGTTGCGTTTTATCGCACACCACTTGGACAGAAGGCATTAAGCAAACTGCCGGCACTGACACAGTCCGGGGCCAAGCTCGGTGAGAAATTTGCAATCAAACACCAAGCTGGATTCAAGGAGCAGATGACTCGGATCATGCAGAAATATAAACCTGCAGCCAAGCCAGGTGGCGGTGAATAACGCAGAAAACGAACAGGAACTCCTCTCGCAATTTCTACCATGTCCATCCCTGCAATAACCAAGGTTTCAGGCACCGCTGTTTATGTGCCTGGTGCGGATGTTGACACCGATCGCATTATCCCGGCACGCTTTCTCAAATGTGTCACCTTTGATGATCTTGCCGAAGGATTGTTTTATGACGTGAGATATGACGGAGACGGAAAATTAGTCGGGCACCCGCTTGATGACCCGCGTTTTTCGGGAGCATCGATCATGTTAGCAGGCCCGAACTTCGGTTGTGGCTCGTCTCGTGAGCACGCGCCGCAGTCGATTTACCGTTTTGGTTTCCGTTCCATTATCGCTGTGAGTTTTGCTGAGATATTTTTTGGGAACTCCACAGGCATAGGTATGCCCTGTGTGTGCGCGCCGATGGAGGAGATTGAAAAAATCGCCCAAGCGGTGGAAAATGATCCGTCCACACAAGTCAGTATCAATCTGGAGGATATGACTGTTAGTTATGGAGATCAGGTGGTTCCAGTCAGTATGCCAGACTCCGCTCGTGAGGCACTTCTTTCGGCTCGGTGGGATCCTATTGGTGAATTGTTAGGTAATGCCAGAGCGATTGAAGATCGCGCCGCGGCATTGCCGTATATCTAAAACCCAGATCATGCCTCAGGAAGAAGCTCGACGATCCCACTCACCGGAGGCCATCCGTGAACGACTGCAGAGTGAACCCGGACAGAGTTATCTAAAGGACTTCATCTACGGTGCTATTGACGGAGCAGTGACCACCTTCGCTGTTGTGGCATCGGTCGCAGCGACGGGTCTTTCGAGCGGTATTGTCATCATCCTCGGTTTGGCTAACCTGTTGGCTGACGGTTTTTCCATGGCAGCAGGAAATTTTCTTGGTACACGCGCGGAAAACCAGAGCCGTGACCGCGCAATACGTCAGGAGGAGGACGAAATAAAATCCCATCCCGAGGGCGAACGTGAAGAGGTGAGGCAGATATTTGCCGCTAAAGGGTTCGAAGGAAAAACGCTGGAGGAAATCGTCGAGGTGATCACTTCTGACAACAAACGCTGGGTAGATACCATGATCACCGAGGAGCACGGGTTGTCATTAAGCACACCGTCAGCATGGCGGGCGGCGGGGGTTACCTATCTGGCATTCATTCTCGTGGGGGCCATTCCTTTGATTACCTATGTTCTGGAGTATTTTATCCCAGGGACGGTTGCCGATCCGTTCTGGATGGCAGCACTCCTAACAGGTGTGGCATTTTTTATCGTTGGCGCCCTCAAAAGCCGATTCGTAGGCAAGTCGTGGCTGCTTGAGGGAATCGAAACTCTATCTGTCGGCGCACTCGCGGCAGGGATTGCCTATTGTATTGGCCTGCTTCTTAAACCGATTGTTAACGGTTAGTATCCAAGCCACGGTCCGAGCCATTTTTCGGCTTTATCAATCGTCCACCCTTTGCGCTGGGCGTAGTCCTCCACCTGGTCTTTCTGTAGATCGCTGATGGCAAAGTACTTGCTTTCTGGGTGCGAAAACAACAGACCGGAAACCGCGGCTCCCGGGTGCATCGCACAACTTTCGGTAAGCTCGACACCTGTGGCTGGTGTGACATCTAACAATTCGAAGAGTGTTTCCTTTTCGGTGTGATCCGGTTGGGCGGGGTAGCCAGGAGCGGGACGGATTCCTTGGTATTTCTCCTTAATCAGTTCGTTGTGGTTGAACTCGTTTGGGCGCTCGTATCCCCATGCCACACGAGCACGATGGTGGAGTAGTTCAGCAAAGGCTTCTGCAAGTCGATCAGCGATAGCTTGCACCATGATGGCGGAATCCACTTCATGTTTGTCGCGTAGCTTTGCCGCCCATTCATCAGCCCCGTGTATACCAACCACGAATGCTCCGATGTGGTCTGTAGAAGAGCTTTTCAAGCTCTTTGCACTGCTGGTAAAAAGGTTGGAAACCTCTTCTACGGGTGCCACGTAATCCGCCAGCGCAACATTTGGCTTGCCGCTGGTTTTCTCCGTTTGCTGGCGCAGTGTGTGAAAAGTGACGTTGTGTTCAGGGAGGACAATGTCATCGCCATCAGAGTAGGCAGGGTAAAACCCGTAGATGCCTCGCGCGGTGAACTTTTTTTCTGAGATGATTTCCTCGAGAAGAACCTGTGCGTCCTGATAGAGCTTTTGAGCGACTTCAGCCGCTTCGGCGTTGCGTGTTTTGAGGACTTTTTCCTCACGATCCCATACGCCGCGCAGCTCCCATGCGTGGAAGAAGGGTGTCCAGTCGATATAGTCTGCCAGTTCGCGTAGTGATTGGTTCTCGATAATTCGAGTGCCAGTGAATTCTGGTTGGGGAGGGGAGTAATTATCCCAATCAATGCTGAGTTTTTTGGATCGTGCTTCTTCGATGCTGACGGATGCCTTTTCCTTCTTGTTAAAGTTGTCGCGTAGTTTTTGGTATTTTTCTGCCGTGTCTTGTAGCAGTTCTTCACGCTGCCCCTCACTGAGCAATGCAGTGGTCACGGGTACGGATCGGGAAGCGTCTAACACATGAATGATGGGGCCCGAATAGTGTGGTGCGATTTTCACTGCGGTATGTGCCGGGCTTGTAGTGGCCCCTCCAATGAGCACAGGTGTCTTCAGTCCTCGCCTTTCCATTTCCTTGGCGACGTTGACCATTTCATCGAGAGACGGAGTGATCAGTCCGGAGAGTCCGATGACATCGACTTGTCGTTCTGCAGCCACTTCGAGAATCTTCTCACACGGAACCATTACACCCATGTCGATGACCTCGAAGCCGTTGCAGGCGAGGACTACACCAACGATATTTTTGCCAATATCATGCACATCACCCTTTACCGTGGCCATGAGCACGCGTCCCGCAGTGAGCGTTTTTTCAGCTTTTACGCGTGCGCTTGTTTCTTCAAGAGAAGGGTCATCCGCCATCAACTCTTTGGCGATGGCGGTGATCTTGATCTCCTTTTCCTTTTCCATGTATGGCTCGAGATAAGCAACGGACTTTTTCATCACACGGGCGGACTTGACCACCTGTGGTAAAAACATTTTGCCAGCCCCAAAGAGATCGCCGACCACAGACATGCCATCCATCAGCGGGCCTTCGATGACGTCGAGCGGCTTCTCGTATTTCTGCCTCGCTTCCTCAGTATCCTCATTGATGAAGGTGTCGATTCCCTTGAGTAGTGCGTGTTCGAGCCGTTTCTCCAGTGATTCATTGCGCCACGAGAGATCTTCTTTCTGAGCCTTCTTTTTAACTCCTTTGAATTGCTCGGCAAAATCCAATAACCTTTCAGTTGCGTCCGGATCACGGTTGAGCAGCACATCCTCGACGTGTTTAAGCATGTCGGGTTTGATCTCGTCATAGACTTCTAACATTCCTGCGTTGACGATGCCCATGTCCATACCGGCCTTGCCGGCGTGGTAGAGGAACGCAGCGTGCATTGCCTCGCGTACCGGATTGTTTCCTCTGAAGGAAAACGAGACGTTGGAAACACCACCGGAGACTTTGGCACCCGGAAGGTTGTCCTTGATCCATTTCGTAGCCTTGAAAAAGTCCACGGCATAGTTGTTGTGCTCCTCAATGCCAGTGGCAACGGTAAGGATGTTAGGATCAAAAATGATATCCTGAGGATTGAAGCCAACCTCATCGACAAGGATGCGGTAGGCACGCTCGCAAATGCGGATTTTTTCCTCATAGGTTGCTGCCTGTCCGTTTTCGTCGAATGCCATCACCACTGCGGCTGCACCGAATTTCATGATGGTGCGTGCGTAATTCTTGAACGTATCTTCGCCTTCTTTAAGAGAGATGGAATTGACAATCCCTTTTCCCTGCAGGCATTTCAACCCTGCAAGAATGATTTCCCATTTTGACGAATCCACAGTGATGGGAACTTTGGTGATGTCGGGTTCGGATTGCACGAGATTGAGGAAACGCGTCATCATTTCCACGCCATCGATGAGCCCGTCATCAAAGCAAATATCGATCACAGGAGCGCCATTATCGACCTGTTGTCGTGCCACAGCCAGTGCATCCTCAAGTCGGCCTTCCTGGATCATTTTTCTGAATACAGGAGAGCCGGCCACATTGGTACGCTCGCCGATCATGAGGAAATTCTTATCTGGAGTGTGGTTGTAGGGTTCGGTTCCCGAAAGACGGAGCATCGGCTCGATCACAGGGCGCTTGCGTGGTGTGACGTCCTTGACAGCTTTGGCGATTGCCTCGATGTGTTTCGGTGTATTGCCGCAGCAGCCACCGGCCAGATTGATGAAGCCAGCTTCCGAAAAATCACGAAGCTTGTCATGCATGTCGTCAGGTGAATAGGGAAAACCTGTTTCTGACAGCGCGTCCGGCATGCCAGCATTAGGATAACAGGAAACAAAGCTCTCTGCCACGCTGCTGAGTTCTGCAATGAAGGGGCGCATTTCATCAGGTCCCAGCGAGCAGTTCAGCCCCACTGCAAGTGGACTGACGTGAGCCACGGCATTCCAGAGGGCCTCTACTTTTTGCGCAGAGATCATCGTTTCACCACCTCGACCCACGGCAGCTGAAATGATGATGGGAAGTTTGAATCCATCCTCTTCGAAAACATCCTGCGTAGCCACCAGGGCAGCTTTCGAGTTCAGTGCGTCAAAGATGGTTTCGACCATCAGGATGTCTACTCCACCTTCCACGAGTGCCCGTATCTGACGCTTGTAGTCCTCATAGACTTGATCGAAAGTCACTGTGCGGAATCCCGGATCATCTGGGTCCACCGCTGCATTGTTAAGGCCCACCGTCATTGGGCCGATGGCGCCAGCGACATAGCGTTTGATGCCCGTATCAGCCTCCACAGCATCACATGCAGAGCGGGCAATCTTTGCCGATTCCACATTGATTTCCCAGGCAAGATCCTTGAGGAATGGATCATCAATCACCCTCTGATAGAAATCGGGGTCCTTGCGCCCATTTCCTGACTCGCGTGGGTCTTCGACAAAAAACTCTGACTGCGCGATCGAAGTGCCTGAGAAGGAATTGGTCTCAATGATATCTGACCCCGCTACAAGAAACCGGTGGTGGACATCACGAATCACATCAGGACGTGTCAGTGATAAGATATCGCCATTGTTCAGCAAGTCCTTGGGCGCATCTTTGAACCTTTCCCCACGGGCATCATTTTCGACCAGTCCATAGCTACGGATTGTCGTCCCCATCGCTCCATCGAGGACAAGTATGCGTTGTTCGAGAGCTTTCGTTAGCTCGGCTGTGGCGTCGGGTCTTGGCATGCTCGGTGCCGAAAAACTACTCAAAAAACTTCAGTATACAAGAAACAAATCTACATATCTTGATGCGTTGATTTGTTTGAGGTCGGTTGTATCCTATACCATGCTGCCTAAGTGACTGATTCTTCTGGAGATAGTAAGAATGGCAAACTGGCTAGATATTTGAAGCGGACCGGGCTATTTCTAGTCGCTTTGGTAGTCATTCTTGTTCTATTCGGTTGGGCATTCCTGCCGCACATTGCGGAACGAGTCATCCGGGGAATGATCGCGGATGCGGGATTGAGCCAGAGTGAGTTGAAGGTCGTGGATATCGGATGGAACGAGGCGGTGATCGAGAATCTGAGTGTTTCAGACGATGGCTGGTCGGTGAAAGCAGATCAGTTGTTGGTCAGCTATGACCCGATGGATCTTTTTGAAGGCAAGGTCAAGGATTTGGAAATTATCGGACTCATTACAAAGATCGATCTTTCTTCCAAGCCTACGGATGAGTCAGACAGCATATCACTTGCTTCCATACACACATTACCCGATAACTTTATTTATTTGGATAGCATTCGAGCCAAGGACGCCAGTGTCGTTCTCGTGAATGGCGCCCGGCAACACATGATCGAGCAGATCGATGTAAGTCTTACACAGCCAGCCGAACGTAATTTAATCCTGAGCGGAGAATCGGGAGAATACAATGTATTGGTGCAGCTTATCAATGAACGAAACAAGTCGTATGTGCATTTCATTTCTTCTGTCGGTATGCCGGGTCGTTTTATCGAACTGATTGAGACTGCGCTGGGCTTGGATGACCCTCTGATGCCCGAGGGTCTTTCCTTTCACGGGGCGGGAATCAACGGTGGCTTCACAATCGTAAAAGACAATCCGTCTCCACTAGTTCTTAATGCTGCCCTTAATCGTGTGATTTTTGAAGGTGGTGATACACCTGTCAAAGTACTTAGTAATGAAGTGAGGATGGATCTTGAAGCGGGATTCACAGGTGCTGGTCAGGTCACATTCTCGGGTGTTGCTGACACCCTGTCACTTCCACTCGAATCGTCGGCAGGATTTGACCTAAACCTAACAAAAAAATCGGCGCCTAAGTGGAACACAATCATCGCATGGGGTGATGATACCGTCAAGGTGTCTGGGTCGATGAGTCAACTCGAACTAACAGGGGAATACGACAACCGCCCTGTTAAACTCGATGACCTTGATGCGAAGTTTTCCCTCATTGACGGTAAGCTTGAGGTCGGCGGTTCTTTCTCGAACGGTGGCACAGCAATTCCGTTCGGATATAAACACAACCTTCAGGAGCCATCCGAGGATCGATGGATAATGGATGGAGAGCTTGGTCTGGGGCCGGTTAAGCACGACAAACCGTTGCCTATACTCAATGCTGTAACGGATGTGTTAGAAAATATTTCGATCAATGGGTCCAGCTTTACGAAAATGACTTTCTCTCTGGGTTCGCACGAGTCGTTTCGCGGAACCATGGTAACGCAGATCAGTGATGCGGAGATTGATGTTTCGGAAGGTAAACTGAAGGCGTCCGGCGTGAACGGCACATGGGTATTGCACATTCTTCCCTTGCCCGATGATAGTCTGGATGCCGGAGACCTCAGCCACTACACGATGGATTTTTCAGCAAAAGAACTCACCGTGGCGAGCAAGGATGCGCTTGATTACGATCTCGTGCATGAGGCGGAAAAACCTGTGACGATTACAGGTAAGGGGAATTTTGGTGTGGATGAATCCATACTGAAAGGTGAGGTGAAGAACCTGCAGCTCTACGGAGAAAAAGACGGCAATGAAATCCTGCTAGCCGACACAACGATGAGCTATCAGATGAAAGGCGACCAGGTCCATGCCAATGGGAAAACATCCATCGGCGAGAATGTGATACCATTTTCCTACTGGCATGATCGAAAGGCCCAAGATGATAAATGGAACCTAACAGGATGGGTGAAAATTGATGCCGTGGATATCAAAAGCCCTGTGGACACTGGTGTGATGATCGTCGAGGCAATGGAGGGAAAAACCATTGCAGGGAAGGTCAGCATGAAGATGGATTTTACGATTGGTAGTGATGAGGATTTTGACGGTGTGCTGGTGGCATCCCTTGCCGACGGCACGTTAACAATGGAAGATGATGGTCCAGTGCTCGAAGGGCTGAGCGGGGACATTCGCCTGAGCTCACTGAAGGAAAAAAAGACAGATGGGTTCCATCGGGTGAGCGCAAAGAGGATCAAGGCATTTGATACCGAGATGACCAATTTGCGGCTCGATTATAAGATTCTTCCGAATGGTGATATTCCACTGCGCAACGTTGCTCTTAGCGCGCTGGGTGGTGTCGTCTGGGTGGATCCGTTTGTGATGCCGGGGGGTGATGACAACTACCAGTTAAAAGTGCGTATGAAGGCACTCGATCTTGCAAAATTGGCAAAGCTGTTCCCCGATTTTGACGGATCGATTACAGGAAAAATTGATGGTCTATTACCGCTACAGAATATTGACGGCGAGTTTCGTCCCGTACGTGGTGGAATGTATCTAACACCCAGAAGCCGCGCCAAACTTCGCTACGACGTCGGGAATAAGTTCAGTGCTGGAATCAATCCAAAGACTGAAGAGTACAAGAAAATGAAAATGGTCGAGGACTCGTTGAAAAACCTGGAGCTCAAGGTGTTGAGTGTTCGTCTGTTTGATCCTAGGGATAAGGACAAGGCGATCGTGTTAAAGCTGCAGGGGCAGGCTCCGAGTGTTCCTGGATCGCCTCCAATCCATCTCAACATCAATGGTTTCAAACCTGATGACGATACGGTTAATTTCTTTGATTTGCTCCTCAAGCATCGCGATAAGCTGAACTTTGGCCTGTAATTGTGAATATTTCTCGTTAGCCTGCGTCTTAGTATCCAGAAGCCCATGAAAGTACCGATTTGTTTCTCCCTATTTTCCGCCCTGGCATTGGCTGGGTTCTCTAGTTGTGCCAAAGTCAAGGTGGAGCCAATCGAAGTTAAACCCATTGAGATCAACGTGAATGTGCGCGTCACTGTAGAGAAGGAACTCGATAATTTCTTTGGTGATCTCGATGCCAAGGAGAAGAAAATTGCTAACTAACACATCATCTTTAACTACTGCCATGAAACATCATCTTACATTACTCGTTACCGTGATTGCTCTCCTTGCCGGGTTTACATCACAAGCGCACGCCGCGGACCTTTCGGTCGTTAAGGCGCGTATGTCCGAACGCCTCGGGCAAGTCGTTGCTCTGAAACAGGATGGCTCTTTTGGTGAAAACAATCTCGGGTATCTCACCGCTCGTAAGGAGTTGTCTGCAAAACATGCGAAACTGCTAGCCGCTGAAAATGCCGACCGCAAAACGGTGTATGTAGCGATTGCAGCCAAAACAAAATCATCCGCGACCACAGTAGGAAAGGCGCGCGCCAAAAGCATCCGCAGCACCGCCCCAAAAGGCACATGGGTGCAACTTGCCAGTGGCAAGTGGAAGCAGATGTGATTCTGCTAGAAGATTAGTTGACGCACCGATACTGAGTGGCTACTAAGAGCCATGAAAAAATGGATTGCCTGTGCAGCTTCGTTGCTGCTTGTCGCTGGGTGTAATCGCAACAAGTCAGGCGATTCAAATGACAGCCAAAATGCGCCCACGACAATCCCCGCTGAAGTAACAGCCGAGGCTATTGATCCAGATCGATTGGGGTTTGCTACTCGCCTGCCAGAATCAGCCGAATTTTACATCGCCCTGCATAATCCGGGTGAAGTGCTAAACGCGCTTTTAAAAACCGATGTGGGTGAACGGTTATCTGAACTGGACGACAGCGAAGCCTCCACTGCTGAGAGCCGGGAAGAGATAATGGCGAAGATTAAAGAGGTGATGGTGGGTGATGCGTTCCTATGTATTGATCAGGGTGTAGCTTGGCAGATTGATGCAATTGGCGGCTTTTACCAAGACATGAGCGCCGTGCAGGTCAAGCTCGTCTCGCACATCTTATTGCGGGCGCTCAATGATCTGGGAAAAGGTGATATCAGTATTGAAGATGGAGCTTATGCGGACTTGGTGGATGCCTACGGCGATGAGGCTGCAAAGCTATTCACAGTTCTGATTGGGCAGGTCGATGCTAATCTCGAAAAGATACAAGTTCCAAGTGTCTATGTCGGCTGTTCGCCACCTGAGGGGAAAACTGCAGAATGGTTAGGTGTTTGGAGTGAAAGTATAAAATCAGCATGCGAGGAGAAATACATCGAGCCGCACGGATTTGAGAAATACGGAACGCAGTTTAGTGGTTTCCGAATCAATCTGGGTAGCATGATGGAGGATGTGAAGGTCAATGAAGGTGAAGATACTGATTCGGATGAGGAATCACGGTTGCCTGATGTGGCCGTTGATGCAGTAGAAAGAATCACAGAAAAATTAAAAACGATGTCAATTACCGTGGTTTGCGGAGAGGTAGACGGGCACATATTGATTTATGCTGGGCCAGATTCGGCCTCATTGATACTAGCCGACGAGGTTGAAAATTCCTTGGCGTCACGCTCAGAATTTGAGCAATTTGAAGACATGGATGATGCTAGATTGCTGGGTGTGTGTTACGCGAGTGAGCCCTTTCTTGAATCGTTTCAAACGTGGAGAGGATATGAAAAAACATACCGTGCGCTTGCTGAGGTTTTTGGGAATGGGATACTTCCTGAGAGCAAAAAAATAGCCGGAAAATTTGAGGCATTGGCTAGTCTCGAGCATGAACTTACCAAGTGTGAAATAGATCCGTTTTTAATGATCTGTGCTCTTGATAAAGGCCTGAGAATCGAAACTGTAGGTGGCCGACATGATCAGTCGTTAGACTATGAGAAGCCTCTACAGTTGCCCGCACTAACCGATCATATGGGTGATGAGTTGTTCATGAGAATGCACTGGATGGAAGATCGGGCGCGGAAAGAGAAACAGCTCGACTACGCGGAGTTGCTGGTGGGTGCAGCAGGCCAGATTCTCGAGAGTTGTTTTCTGGCATTTGAGGATGAGAATGGAGATGGCGTAGAGTGGTATGAGAAATCAAAAAAAATGTATGAGGAGGTGCTCGATCCGGAACTTACGAGGCTTTGGATGGCCTATCGAAAATCGTTCCGCCCATCCCTTGGTAGCGAGGTAGCAATCATGATGGATATCAATGGAGAAATGCCACGCGTTCTCGGTGTGCCCTCCCGTATTCTGAAAGAGGGGAGAATTCCTCGCATTCTCTACGTAAGGCCGGTGGAAGACCGCGCTGAACTTGAGGCAGCCTACGGTGCTCTGGAAACTACCACAAAAAATTTACTAGAATATGCTTCGATCCTTGCGGAGACGGAGTTGCCGATGCCCGACTTCTTAAGTGCTCAAAAAGACGATCTGACGACTTGGTTTTATCCGTTCCCCACATTGACGAATGATTTTGTTCCTGGCGTTTCAGTGAGTGACACACTCTTTATGGTAGGCAGCTCCAAGAATTTTGCTGAAAGTACCTATGCTACGTGGAAAAGTGGAAATACGACCCAGCGGGATTACACCGGTATGATGATCGATATTCAGTTCAAACCTCTATGGGACGTGACTGGTCAATGGATTGATTTGGTGGAAAAGGAAAAAGCCGAGACTAAACCCGACGAAAAACCTGAAGTCACCAAGGATGACGGGGAAGCTATGGACAGCGACGAGGATGAAGTTGTTGATTACGAATCAGCACGGAAAGTACTCCAAGGCATGAGGTCATTAGAAAGCTTCCATTGGCATCGCAGGAAAGAGAACAGAGCGATGCGAAGCACTATACGAGTGAATGTAGGTAGTAAATAGCTCACGCAATCAGCATACAATCGCCGTAGGAAAAGAAGCGGTATTTTTCTTCAACCGCTTTAGCATAGGCCTCGAGGATGAGTTCTCGGCCGGCAAGTGCTGATACGAGCATGATGAGGGTGCTCTGCGGTAGGTGGAAGTTAGTGAGTAGGCAGTCGACGACTTGGAAGTCGTAGGGTGGGTTGATAAAGATGTCGGTTTCGCCGCTCTGGGCGGAGAGTGGGACGTGGCCGATACTTTCGAGAACGCGGGTGCAGGTGGTGCCGGTGGCGATGATGCGGCCACCTTGTGCGCGTGCGGCATTGATGTGTTCGGCCGTTGCTTCGTTGAGCGAGTAGCGCTCGGCGTGCATGTCGTGGTCTTTGATAAACTCTGCCTTGACTGGGCGAAACGTACCGACCCCGACGTGGAGGGTGAGGAAGGTGTGGTTGATTTCAGATAGAATCTCAGGAGTGAAATGCAACCCCGCGGTGGGAGCGGCAATGGCTCCTTCCTCACGTGCAAACGTGGTTTGGTAGCGGTCGCGGTCTTCGGGATCGCTTTCGCGATTCATGTAGTGGGGGAGGGCGAGTTTTCCATGCGTGTCTTCATCGACGGCGCGGTCCCACTGGATCACGCGGTTGCCATTTTCCAGGATGGATTCCACGGTGCCGGTGGCTTCGCCGATTTCGATGGTGCGTCCGGGTTTCATTTTTTTTCCGGGACGGACGAGGCACTCCCAGGTGAGTGACCCGAGGCGTTCGGTGCGGACGAGTTCGATTTTTCCGTCGTTGGAGAAGAAGCGTGCGGGCGTGACCTTGGTGTCGTTGAGTATCACGAGATCGTGTGGCTTCAGGTAGGAAGTGAAGTCGGTGAACATGCGGTGCTCGATTTCACCTGTATCACGATGAATGACCATCATGCGTGATGCAGCGCGGTCGTCGAGTGGGCGACTGGCAATCAGTTCCTCGGGCAGGTGGTAGTCGAAGTCGGTGGTCTTGAGCACAAGGGGGTTTTAAGTTCTATGTCTTAAATTCCAAACTCCAAATTGACTGAGTCTCCTCTGGCGGGCGGAATTTGGAAATTGGTATTTGGAGTTTGGGGTTTAGAACTTTAGGTTGGGTCGTGCCTCGGGATAAAATGAAGCGATTACAGGTGGACGGAAAGTTTTTCCGTTCCTCTGGGGATGGCGGCGAGCGCGTGTTTCTGAAAATGGTCACCTATGGTCCGTTTCCTGACCCCAGACCAGATGCCGTGGCGGATGATTCGGTTGAATTAATGCGAATCGCATCAGTTGGTTTTAATGCCGTGCGGTTGTATGATGTTCCCTCGCGCGAATTTCTGGACGCCGCACAGGACGCTGGCTTGTGGGTCTTTGCTGGGCTGAAGTGGCAATCGTGGTGTGATTTTATTTCCAACCCGTCCGCCTATTCTGCGGCGAGAGTTGATCTTGCTGAAGGATTAGACATGTGGGGTGGTCATCCTGCGCTTGCCGGAGTGTTTGTTGCCAATGAAATTCCGGCTGACATGGTACGCTGGATGGGTGTGCAAAAAGTACGTGCCGCGATCGAGGAACTCATTTCGATGGGAAAAAAACGACGCCCTGACCTGCTCTTTGCGTATGCAAGTTTTCCGACGACGGAGTTTCTTGAGCCCGATAATGCGGACTTCACCGCGATGAATGTCTTTCTCGAGGAAAGGGAAAAGTTTTCCGCCTACTTGCCGCGCCTGCATAACGTGGCGGGTGACCGACCCGTGCTCATCAGCGAGTTTGGTTTAGACACCCAGCGCGGGAGTGAGATCGGTCAGCGTGATGCGTTTGAGTGGTGCGTGCAGGAATCCTTGCTCGCCGGCATGGCAGGAGTGACTGCCTATGCCTGGAGTGACTGGTGGTATCAGGATCGTGTGATGGATGATTGGTCGTTTGGATTGACCGACCGCAATGGCCGCCCCAAACCGGCACTGGATGCGTTGACTCGGATATTGCCTGAAATACGTTCCCCTGAGCACGGTTTAGAGGTGGCAGACGGGCCGATGTTTTCTGTCGTCGTCTGCACGCACAATGGAGCGCACCGGATGGATGCTTGTTTGCGCGCCGCCTGCGCGATGATTTACACCAATTATGAGGTGATCGTGGTTGATGATGGGTCAGACGATGATCTGGCAGCTGTAGCTGAAAATTATCCAGAAGTCAGACTGCTGCGCACCGAGCACGTGGGGCTGAGTGCTGCCAGAAACATGGGAGCCAGAGAGGCGAGGGGAGAGATTATCGCATACACAGATGACGATTGCGAGCCGGATGCCGCTTGGCTGACTTGGTTGGCACATGCTTTTTCAAAATACGGCTGGGATGCCTGTGGCGGACCAAATCTACCACCCATTCCTGCGCATAAAGAAGATCTGCATGAGGCGGTGGTAGCATGTGCCCCAGGTGCGCCTTCGCACGTATTGCTAGGAGATGTTGAGGCAGAGCACCTGCCCGGGTGTAATTTGATTGTTAAAAAATCCGCGTTAGAAAAAATAGGCGGTTTCGCTACAGATTATCGTATCGCCGGGGATGATGTGGACTTCTGCTGGCGACTGCGCGAAGCAGGTTTCCAACTGGGCTTTTGTGGAGCAGCATTCGTCTGGCATCGCCGTCGCACGACAATTTGGCGATACTTCAAGCAGCAGTTTGGCTACGGAAAGGCAGAGGCCATACTCATGCGCGATCATCCGGAGCGTTTTGTCCGTGGTGGCGGCGCGCGCTGGAAAGGCCGGGTATATGCAGGGGGAGCAATGACTGCCGATAGCGGTGCGGTGATTTACCACGGAGCAATGGGCACGGCAGGATATCAGCAGCTATGTACCTCCATGCAGCCAACCCGACCACTCCCGGAGGGATTTGATCACTCGGCTGCGAAACTCCGCTTAGGTGTTGCCAGATGGGTACAGCCTCGCTTGCGGTCGTTCGCTCGTTGGTGGTATTGCCTGCGCTGGAGGAAGCATGTGCGTCGCGCTTCAGTCAGGAGAGAGTATATCTTGATCGACCGCATGGAGCGATTCAACGACTACGAAGCCGAATGGTGGACCGATGATAAACAGTTATTTCGACTTCAGATTCTGGAAGCGATTCGAGGTTGTGGCTGGAAGGCACTCGAAAATGATACTGAATGGGATTTGGAAGACGATTCCACGCGTATTCTGGTGGCATGCGAACCTCATATTAAAGGAGTGCTCGTGCGTACCCGAGTTGAAATGGGGGAACGGAGCAAGGGGAAGATGCCTGCCGATCTTGTGAAAACACTTGAAGGTCTCGGGCTGACGAGAATGTGATGAGTGTGGATCTGTAGATGATTCTACTCCGCGAATTTAAAGTCCACCATCTGGCGTTCCATATCGACGTTGGCGACGATGCAGTCGTATTGTTGACTTATCTTTTTATTATTAGAGCTCGTTAACAAACTTTCGGAGCGGTTTGAAGCATTCGGCGCCAAAATCGAAACATGCTTCCTGAATGGCCTGCTTAAAGTCGAAGCGTGGCTGTCCACTGGCAAGTAGCCACGCCTTGAAACGAATTTTTTCGTGTATGGGTTTGCCGTGAAGGGTGGACAGGCAGTCGATAAAATTGGTCACGCAGGCCAATTTCTCCGCATGCTCATCCGCCAGAGAGCTAAGGCACAGTGTTTCGATCATTCCAGTC
>JARFPV010000628.1 GCA_029288115.1 Akkermansiaceae bacterium
CAGGCCTCGGAAAACCAACCATCATTCCAACCCCATTCCCCATCACCGGGGCGTGGGGTTTTGTTTGGAGTGCTGCGGCTCGACGCAGCTTTGCAGCTCTATCACGTCATCGACCATTCATCATCCAAGCCCTCGCCTTAAACCGTCACCCACCCCACACGGCACATCCCACTTGTCCGCCGTCCTGTCCGCCGCAGCCTCGGCGTAGGAGGAAGTTTCAACGAAGGAGGAAGCCATCCGTTGTGCTCCGCACCGCGCTCGTCGAGCCTCGCCTGCCGCAAAGCTGAGTCGAGCCTCAGCACTCCATGGGTCTCTTAGTCCATCGCGCCGTAGACTTGATAATTGTCATCTACTTTGATGCGGTCGCATGGAAAGGATTTCACCCTGTTTTGAAAAGCAGGGGTAGCTTTCCGAGAAAACCAAGATGCCGAGCACCACGGGTATTGGCTAGCCTCGTGGACGAGTCTGTGTTTGACCGGATTCTGGAGGACGTAGTGCAAGCGTGAATAATAGGATGCCTCGTAGGTGAGGTGGGTTTCCCGGTAGTTATGCCAGACTTTTCGGCCTGGGGTGGAATCCATCTGATTGATGGTGCGGGCAGTGCTGGTGTGAAGGTGGCTGAGCATGCGGGACAGGCTTCCCGCGCCTTGCTCCGGGGAGGATGCAATAATATGGTAGTGGTTGGAAAAAACTGCCCAGGCTTGAAGCTGCCACTCATATTGCCCGGAGAGCTCCAGTAGGGAGTCATGAAGTATGCGCAGGCGATCCGGGCCACGGAAGACATGCTTTTTTTGATAGGTTCCGGCGGTCACCATATAGGCCCCCTGCGCACTGGTGAAATGCGGCGGGGCATGAGGCCACGCTGAAGGAGGGTTGCTTGCCATGAACGGGGAATTTAGCCATTTCTCGGGCATATGGCGATTGATTTTTCGGAGTGCTGCGGCTTGACGCAGCTTTGCTGCTCTATCACGTCACCGACGATTCGCTGCAAAAACCCTCGCCTTGAACCGTTGCCCACCCTACACAGTGCATTCCAAGTCATCAGCTGTGCTCCGCACCGCAATCGTCAAGCCTCGCCTACCGCAAAGCTGAGTCAATGCACGGTCTTTCCCCAGCCCGACGGAGGAGGGCTGCATTCTAGCATGGCGTGAGCGGGCGAGCGCAACCCTCAGCACTCCAAACCCTCGCCCTAAACCGCAGGCCTTCCGCTGGGAGTAGTACGAAGCTTGGCACGGGCAGAAAATCCATATAAGTTTGCGACTCCCCTCGATTTTCGAGGTTAGAGTGCAGACGCGGGCACAGGGATGCTCCAACGATTAACGACAAGATTAACGAACAAAATAGTTAGAATGACACGAGTATATCTGTTGACGGCACTGATGATCATGATGACGGCGGCCTGGGCGAATCCGGCACCCAATATTCTGTTTATCATTTCAGATGATCATGGTTGGGGGGATCTGCCGTCGAACTGGGACAAAACCGAGGTCCAGATGCCACGGCTCGACGCGCTGGCAAATAGCGGCACGCGCTTCACCAATTATCACACCGTGCCGCTGTGTGCACCTTCGCGCGCCTGTTTGTTTACCGGGCAGTTCACCAGTGAAAACGGCATGTGGCGAGGTCCTGGCGGCGTTCCAGGTCAGCCCGGATACAAAGGAATCAAGCGCGACGTCAAGATGCTCTCCGAGTATCTGTCCGATGCAGGCTACGCGACGGGTGGTTTTGGCAAGTGGCACATGGGCGCGCAGCCGGGAGAATTCCCCAATGACCGTGGCTTTGACGAGTATCGCGGGTTCATGGGTGGCTCGAGCCCCTATTGGATCAAGAAGCAGAGGTCGAAAATTCTGCACAACGGCAAGCCCGACGACGCCGAGGGACACACGACCGAGTTGTTCACCGAATGGTCTGCCAACTTCATCCGGGAGAATGCCGCCAAGAAGAAGCCCTTCTTTTGCTATCTTTCCTACAACGCCGTCCATGGCCCGATCCGCACCGTCAAGGGAAAGCCGGCCTCAGCGCCGAAGGAGTGGGTAGACAAGGCGCTTGGTCGCGGTGTCAGCTTTTTACGCAGTGACTACGTTGCGGTGCTCGAGCACATGGATCACAATATCGGCAAACTGGTTGACCTGCTCGACGAACTCAAGATCCGGGACAATACCCTCATCGTTTTTGTCAGTGACAATGGTGGCTGCACGATGACGGAAGGCACGGCGGGGGGGCGGTTCCCAGGAAATAATGGCCCCTTCAGTGGCGGTAAAGCCACCACCTATCAAGGCGGTATCAGTGTGCCGTTTCTGATGAACTGGCAGGGCCAGTTGCCGGAAGGTACGGTCTCGGATGGCCAGGTCATGCACGCTGACGTCTTTGCCACCTTGCTGGATGCCGCCGGCATCCCCTTGCCGAAGATGAACGGTAAGAATCCCATGCGCGGCATGTCGTTGATCCCGCATATGAAGTCCAGCGGCAAGGCGGCGATTCCCGAGCGCACGATGATCTTTGAGCTCTGGGGCAACGTCGGCGTACGCAAGGGGAAATACAAACTCTGGGGTGACGTCGGACGGGATTTCTCTCCGGATTGGCCGGCGCTGGTCGCCAAGCTGAAGGAGAGTGATCTCGCGCTGTTTGATCTCAGCAAAGACGTCGGCGAACAGAACGACCTGCGGACTCAGTTGCCGGAGGTGTATGCCTCACTCAAAAAGGAGCTGATCGACCACTTTGCCAACGTCAACGCGGAGTATCCCTCTGCCAAGACACACCCGGACCTTTTTGCGCCCTACAAGAATGCACCGGCACCCGCGGCCAAGAAGCGCCGGAAAACGAAGTCCGCGCCAAAGGTCCAGGATACGAAACCTGCGGCAGCGGCCGGAAAAGGCGGCAGGAACAATGCCTTCGCCCTCATGGATCAAAATGGAGACGGCAAGGTGACGCTGGAGGAACTCGATGGCTGGTTCAAGAAACGGGCCGAGAAGAATCCGGACAAATTCACCTACAAGGCAGGTCAGGCCCTGTCTCTTATACACATCTCCGAGCCCACGAGACATATCT
>JARFPV010000629.1 GCA_029288115.1 Akkermansiaceae bacterium
GTCACGGTCCTCGCTAGTTTGCCATTCGCTCAGCAGAACTCCTCGTCCAGCTTACCAAACAGGTGCAGCATCAGGATGGGTTTCCCGGTCTTCGTCGATTCCGCCACTGCCTCGGCCAGTGAGCGTTTCCAGATCACATCCGTCTGCGATCCCCACTGCCCGGTGATCCTCCCCAGCGCTGTGCGTGCCCGGGACTTGAACCTCGGGTCATCCGCCCCGGCCCATTTCCTGAGCGTCGGCAGCATCTCCTTGCCCTTACTCACGCAGGTATCAACGGCCCCGCTCGCCACCGCCTTGTCAGCACTCATCAGCGCCTGCTTGATCTTGTCATCCGCCAAAAGGCTGGAGTAACACACCCCAGCCACCACCAATATGCTACAGATTCCCTTTTTCATAGCTCTCATACTAGCAGGCACCGCAAGCATGTCTGTAAAAGGCGTGTAAAAAACGCATCTACGAAGTGAGGCAGGGTCGTCACAAGCCCCGGATCCTTACCTGACTGGAGAACCTCGCGTGACATCACTCACAGGCTGGTGTAAAATGCCAGCATGGTTATGTTGCGCATGTCCCTACTTGTCTGGCTTACGGTTGGTTCAGGCTATACCGCTCCTCCTAACAGCACAGAACCAAAAAGCACCAACTACCGTGAGTGGATCGAGTATATTCGCCCGTCTGCCGATGAGGAAAAATGGCGTGCTATCGCGTGGCGAAACAAGTTGATGCCGGCCGTCGAGGAGGCCAAAAAACTCGACAGGCCCATTCTTCTATGGGCGATGAATGGCAACCCGTGCGGCGAAACATGAAACAACGGTGTTACGCAGCGCATGGTAGTCTGGTCAGACCCACGTGTGCAAAAACTTGCCAAAGAATTTGTCTGCACGACCGAGGAAGTGGATATTCTTTTTCCACGCAATGAGTGGCTGATCAATCATCTTAAAAACGACCCCGCCGTGCGTTTGTTCCGGGATGTGTATGGCAAACAAGCACCGCGCCAGCACTGGGACCCGAATCCACAGAAGACCAAGCAAGGCGTGTATGCCATGATGCCCGATGGCACCTACCTGAGCGGTCGATTCGTTGGCACCCGACCCAATCAAGTGTTAGAACTCATGAACGAAGCGCTGGAAAAATGGAATCGAATCGTGCGAGAGAGAAACCTCAGACCCAAGCCAGTGCCCCAGACCGAGGCATTGTCCACTTGGAAAAAGAACAAGCGCGAGGAGCTTGGACTACACATCGAGCTGCATTTCCGCGACCTTCCACGCCAAGGGACCCAACACACGAACCACGGCAAAAAGGTTGGCGAACACTTCAACACCACTTGGCTAGAGCTGAGCAAAACCGAAGCACAATCACTCGTGCCCACGAGCACAAGCTGGCAGACTGTTCCTAACAACGTACGTAACAAACTATTTACCCACGGGTTAAAGGACATCGTTTATGGACAAAGCCCCAACTGGAAACCGCACGACATTCGCGCTGGGTCAATCAAGGTGAGACGCGGAAAAACAACCCGCTCAGGCACCGTCATCGAGCTCATGGGAGACTTTGATCTGAAGGATCATTCACACCAATTCTCAGGAAAGATGTTAGGAAAACTCCTGTGGTCGCCTAAAGACAAACGCATCACCCGCATGGAGGTGGTGGCCACAGGCACACGCACTGGCGGCACCACCTTCAATTTTCGCAATCGTGATGAAGCTGCCGCTCCGCTCGGCGTGAGCCTAATTGTTAGGTGACACCACCCAGCTACTTCTCCTTCACCCAAATATTGCGATAGAATACCGGGTTGCCGTGATTTTGGAGGAAAATCGGGTAGCCTGTGCCGGTGAGTGGCCCCTTGACGGGTGCGGCAGCAGTGTGGGTCTTGGCTAGCTCCAGATCGTCGTGAACAAGCACGCCATTAAGCTTAACGGTGATGCGAGGCCAGGCGGTACGTTTGCCATCCTTATCAAATCGGGCAGCAGTCAGCTCGACGTCGTAGGTTTGCCAAGTGAGCGGCGGCAGGCACATATTCAGTTTGGATGCAGCAACGGAATAGATGCCTCCACACTCGTTCATTTTTCCGTCCAGGCCAAAGGAGTCGAGTATCTGGGTTTCCCATCGTCCGCCGTAGTATACTCCGCTATTGCCGCGTTTTTGACCGCGGGCTTCCGGCTTGTAGGGCGTGCGGAATTCAATGTGAATCGTGCAGTCTTTGAATGATTGTTTGCTCATGGCATTGGTTGCGGCAAGCAGGCCGTCGACCACCTTGCCTTTGTCCCACCTGTCAGCAGACGATCCATCGAACAGCACTACTGCGCCGGCAGGAGGTTTGGCTCCAAGAGTCGGGCTATGGCGCTGAATTCTAGGTAAGGTGGATTTCTTCCCACTGCCTGATACGGTTATTTTACCCTCCCGGATCTCGGCGGAATAGCCGTTGACTTCTGGAAACTTAACCACACCAGCTTCGGTGCTGCCTGATAGGCGGGTGCGTTTTTTCTCCCTGGTCCATCCTAACCCAGGAAGCCCTCCTTCGAGCACGTAAGCATCAAATTTTCCTTTGCCGAGCGCCACCACTTGAACCCCGAGGTCAGCACCTGTCGCGTTTTTACCGTACTCTCCCTGGATGTTAAAATCCGGATCTTCTTTGGAAGCTTTCGCGGGGTCAGTCCACGTCGGCGACTTATCCGCAGCGATCAATGGTAACGAACCTAGGATGAAAAGAAAAGGAATGCTGTGTTTGAATTTCATAAGTGACGTTTGTTAGTTTTCCAATTTGCCGGCTGACCACAAAATGCCACGCGCCACCAAGTCTAGAAACACCTGGTCGCTGAAAGTTCCATTGGTATGGCCAAACGTCGTGCCAAAGACACGCGTCCCGTGGAAATCATTGACCCAAATCACCGGCTGCACCTTGGCGTTTTTTTCACTCGCAGCAATGGCAAGTGGCGTCATGCCTTTGGCCGTACCCTTGACGATATAAAGCTCATCCTTGGGGGTTGTCCAATTCTCCGGAAACCCTTTCATGACCGGGTGGTCTTTTTTAGTCACCTTGACGGGGTACTTGCTCTGATGCTCGTGGTGCTTGCTGGTGACTCCGAGAAAATCTCTCCAGTCATCGATCTTGGCATCACGGTATGTGTGCATGGCACAGTGAATCACAACGGCTGGTTTTCCCTTCTTGTGAACATCGGTTATTTTGCGGATGTACTCAGGGTTTTTTGTTTTTGCAAAACACTCGTTGTGCACAACCACGTCGTAGGGTTCAGCCCAATTCGGATCATTATAGAGCTCGATCTCAGCATGAGTGCCGCGACCTCCCTTATTAACAACAGTCCATTCAATCGGCGCGCGCGCCTCGGTCGCCATCGTTAGCGCCTTGGTCTGAAATTTGTAGTCGTGACAGCAGCCACCAGTCACCAGCAGCACTTTGAGCGGCTTACCTTTGTAAAACTGCTTGTTGGTGGTCTGTTTGTCCTCGGCTTGGGATGATGCGGATAAAGAGACCAGCAGGGCCACGCTACGCACCAATGTTCGGTAGTGAAATCGATTCATAAAAGAAATACTGTGTTTCTCAGCGTATGCTTTCAATGGTAATCCACCACGTCGTTGTGTCAGTGTTAACATTCACGGAGAAAGGGCCTGATGATGAAATACCCCTTCTTTTCTTGTAAGACCATGACTCACTTGCCATTACTATCATCACTGTTGCGCTATACAACAGTGTTCGCCCCGTAGGCAAATCTACAGAAATCATTCAAACAAACAACCTATACGACCATGAACGAACCATTAAACCGACGTAAATTCATCTCCACCACGGCTCTGGCCGGCGCTGCCCTTGCGGGCGCACCACTGCTTCAGGCTCAATCGAAACTGAACGGCTCTACCATCAAGGTGGCTGTGATCGGCTGTGGCGGCCGGGGTTCCGGTGCCCTTGCCAACTTCATCGACGCCTGTAAAATCCTAGGAACCAAAGCAGAGATTGTCGCTTTGGCGGATGCTTTCGAGGACCGGGTTTCCAAATTAGCTCAAAAACACGGAGTAGCCAAAGAGATTCAATTCACTGGTTACGAGGCCTACAAGAAGGCGCTCGCCACGGACTGCGAATACGTGATCATGGCGACCCCTCCAGGCTTCCGCCCTGTGCATTTCGCTGCCGCAGTAGCAGCCGGCAAGCATTGCTTCATCGAGAAACCTGTGGCCGTCGACCCGGTCGGCTCCCGAGCTGTCATCGCGGCCGGTGAAATCGCCAAGACAAAAGGCCTCGGCGTGGTTGCTGGAACCCAGCGTCGCCATCAGAAAAATTACCAAACGAACAAAGCGAAAATCGACGCAGGAGCCATCGGCGAAATCAAGGGTGGTGTTGTGCAATGGAATGGTCGCATCCCGTGGATCAAGAAGCGCCAGCCCGACTGGTCGGATAGCGAATACATGAACCGGAACTGGCTGAACTTTACCGAGCTCTCCGGTGACCACATCGTTGAGCAGCACGTGCACAATATCGACGTTGCCATTTGGTTCCTCGGTCGTCTGCCGGTCTCCGCTCTCGGCTTTGGGGGACGCGCCCGACGCGTGACCGGTAACCAGTTTGATTTCTTCAGCGTGGATCTCAACTTTGGTGACGACGTACACATTCACAGCCAGTGCCGACAGCTTGCCGGAACCTATGGTCGTGTTGGTGAAATGTTTACCGGCACAGAAGGCAGCTGCTTTGGTGGTGGTAAGATGACTGGCAAAGACGTCAGCATCCCCGAGATCAAACTCGAGAGTGAGCATGGCATGATCCAGGAACATATCGATCTGATCACCTCGGTACGCGCCGGCAAGCCCCGCAATGAAGCGAAGCAAATCGCCGAGTCCACACTGGTGGCGATCATGGGGCGGATGTCATCCTACACCGGACAGATGATCCGTTGGGTTGATGTCGCAGAGAACAAACGATCACCGTTCTACAACTACAAGTGCTCTGTCGATCCACTTAGCTTTGAGAAGGGAGAAATCACCCTTCCTGCCGAAGAGCCACCGGTTCCCGGAAAAGCATAGCCGTCATTTTGCTTATTTCTCAAACGCCATCCGGGTTAAGCTCGGATGGCGTTTTTTTTGAAGTGAGGTCGTCTGCTGAGTCACATGAGCTACTCACCTCGATATTCCGGGTGACTTTCAAAAAACCCAAGTCCTTTGAGGAAGCCTGCTTTGTAGGCGGCTCGGCTCACTCCTGCCTGACCGGCAAACACATTGTCTGTGGATGCCATCATGCGCTCGAGGAAGCGTAACGCGAATGCGGTTGCGTGTGCATGTCCCAAGTCGGAAAAATCACCGCCGCCCATAGCCTCAGTCAGAGCATCCAGCTTACCACCCGAATAGGCATACCATGATGCGATGTAGCCGGCGTAGGCACTCACGGCGCCGCCTTGGAGTTTTTTCTTAACCATGCCACCGACAACACCGTGCAGACCATCCGAGGAAACGGTGGTGATATGACCTGATTGGCGGTCAAAGAGCAACCATGCCTTGTCGACCCCGGAGCCAAAATTCACATCCTTGAGCGGTACGAGTGCCTGAAGGTTTGGATTGTCGGTGAGACTCTGCCGAACAAAACGAGCCATGCGTTTATCCTTAACCTTAGCGAGGCCGGCGTCGAGCGACTCGGGTTCGATCCATGTGAAGTGATGTTTCAGGGGACGTGGTGTGAGGCGGATGTCCTTGAGTTTGGTAATATTTTCCAGCACCCGGAAGTCGAGCGTTTCGCTCCAGGTCTCGTAGTCTGGATGGCTGACGGTAACCTTGAATTCCGCAAAAGGTTTTTTGATGATCGGCAGGACAAAGTCACCTGTCGGCCACGATTGAGTTGAGACGCCTGCACGTTCGACCGTAATCCTGGCATCTGCAATGGGTGTGTTGCCTCCTTTTGCTAACACCTTGCCGGAAACCGATGCCTGAAAGCTTTGACCGTATCCAAGAACTAGCGGCAATTCAGGATCATCGAGGATGGTGAAGCGATTGAATCCATCGACGTAGGGCGTCTTGGGATCGTCCATAAGCTCGATGTCCTTCCACTCTTGTTTACCTTTGTTTTCGCTCACGGGGCGACCACCAATTCTGAGGCTTGGCAAGGTGATGGGTTCTTGGTTAATGGTAGTCCGCCACTTGTATTCACTGATCACATACAGCCGGATAGGTTCTGTTTTCTTTCCACCATATGTATAGGCAACGACATCGGTGTAACCTTGTTCTTTCAATTCTCGGTAAGCCTTGATGCCAAGCGCGAACGGATTACAACCTTGGCTGATCGTGCGTGAACTATGCCAGGTGGAAATTCCGTTTCCATTTTTATAGGTTTCAAAGGGGACATTGTATCGGCCACTGTTTCTCTGCCACTTTTCTTTAATCTCATCCCAGTAGTCCATGACCTCGTAGGAATAGGATCCGTCTTTCCGAATACCGGTGATCTGCCTTTCGAAGGTTACCTTGGATTTCTTTTCCTCCTTGTCGTATCTATATTGAAAAGAACGAACGTGAGGCGATTTAACCAGCGCAGGTGAGTGTCCAAGTTTTACTCCTGGCTGGTAGTCGAACCCAGTTTTCGATGCCGCACCGAGTAATGTTTCAATTTCCAGAGCGAGTTCTACGAACTGTGCTGCGCTTGCTTTTTCAGATTTGAGGACCTTCCATGGCAGCTCTGAAATCTCATCTCTCCTCGTTAACAACGCCTCACCGAGTTTGATTCCGACGGCATTTTCGCCGTCGATACGGGTCAGTGATATCTCAAGTCCCTCCCCCGCTGACAAAACAAGCACCGATCCCGGATGGGTGTCGCGCAAAAAACACGTGAGCGTCTTTTCATAGTCGGAAATTCTCTTTTTGCTCGATGGGGCCCACTCACCAAGTTGGGCAAGCATCACGTCGATGCTACTTGTGCCGCGGCGTCCAGTGGCTTCCATCAGAACCCGCGCCTCAAGGTCGGCCTCGATGGATGCCCGGGTCAGCGCAAATGGTAACTTCACATCATCTTCTGCATCGATGTGGATATCGTTTTTTCGCAAATCAATCGCATACCCCAGCGGTTCGGTTTCCTCTCCTGCGTAATAGACTGACCCGATCAATACCCTCGGGTCGGTGTACCAGGCATCGGCCTTGTAGTAAGACTTGAGATCAACCAGAGACTGATCCGATTGGAGCCAATGTGACAGGACGAGTCGATATGCCTGCTTTGCCCCAGGTGCATCTGAAAAATCAGACCCAACAAGTTTAAGCTGCTTTTCATAGATCGCTTGGTTGATCTCGCATGGGGCAAGAACAACCACATGCTCACTACGCGTACTTTCATCACTTCCCTCGGGCACTAACTCGCGCCATACAGGGTGTGGAGGTTTTTCTCCGGATAAAAACGTCACGTGCATGGAGAATCCGGTCTTAGGATCATAGGTTCCTTGCCACAGGACTTCGTCATATGGTCCGAGAACACGCGCTTCAATGCCATCGGTTGAAATCCTCAATGG
>JARFPV010000706.1 GCA_029288115.1 Akkermansiaceae bacterium
CCGAGCCCTTTTCCATCGACCATTATCCGGTTTGCTTGAGCGAACTTGACGTTTTTGCTCTGGACGGTTGATGGCACTATGAGCGGAAATCCTCAGGCAAGAGCGGTTTTTTTCAGGAAGCTGCGGCGGGAATTTTCTGGAGTATTCATGGTCTTGTTGAGTTTGTACCAGCCGCTTGCTGGAGGCTGGGAATTGTTGCTGGGCAAAGCACCGAATCCACCATCATGTTATCGTATTTGGCGCGACATAACAGGGCGGCTCAAGTGCGAGAATATGCGATTACACTTATAGCAATTATACCGAGAAACGCGACCAAATTTTTCATCGGCGATCTTCGTTTCACACCGATTACAAACCTCTTCAAAATTGGCTGCCATCAAGCCATCAGTTGCTTGATAGCGCCCACTTGATCGAGCTTCTTGCGTGCCATTTCGAGGTCGAAGTCGCCGTAGTGTTCGATTGGGTTGCCATAGGCATTGAGCAGTGTGGTGTACCAGTTACCGATGGTCTTGTGGCCTTCGGTAGCGTGGTATGGCAGGCGGATGTAGCGGCCTGCCATGTCGAGTTTACAATTATCACCCGCGAGCATCAGGAATGGTGCCTCGGTGCCGTGACTGTGGTGACCTTCGCCATTCTCGGGGAAATACATGACAACCGTGTTATCGAACATGCTACCCTTGCCTTCAGGTGTTGCCTTGAGTTTTTCAACGATGGTGGCGACCTGCTCCATGTGGCCAACGCGGATCTTCTCGCGAATTTTTTCAGCGGAAACGCCGCTGTATCCACCATTGTGGCCGAGTTCGTGAATTGAGATATGGTCACCTTCGTTCCCTTTGATGCCTTTGATCGGAGTGGAAAGTTCATCGATGGTGTAGGTCACCACATTGGTGAGACCGGTGACGAGTGCGGCAACGAGGATATCCGTCATTGCCTTCTGCTTCTCAGGAGTGCTGGCATTGGCTCCGCCGTCAGCGTGCACCGGATCAAGCTTGGGCAGGTGTTTGGCGATGGAATCCGACATCTTCTCGAGCTTTTTGTTACGCGCCCTGATCGCTTCAATCGAGCTGATATGATTGCTGAGCTTGAGTTTTTCGTATCCTAACAACCTATTTGCTTTGAAGTTTTCCTCACCCTGCAGGAATTCTAACATCGCGTTATCGGAATCAACAGCACCCGGATTGATCACGGACTTAAACAGCTCGTTGTAGGCCGTTTGCGGATCGGCGTAGCAGTAGTTTCTCTGGTGTGCCGCAGGTGCGGAATAACCGGAAACAATACCCGTTCTGAACGTGCTGTAGTTTCCGGTCAGGGAAAGCTCGACGTGCTCGAATGGCGACGGGAATAGCTTTGCCAACTCGAAATCGATTGTCGCACGTTTGATGCCACTAAGTGAGTTGCGTCCCGACTTGTAGGCGCCCATGACGGAGGAATAAGACCAGTGGCCGTTTTCACTCATCTTGCATGAGAGTCCTTGAAGGATGGAGAGATGGGCTTTGAACTTGTCGATCGGGCGTAACCATTCGGGAAGCTCGTGTTTATCCAGATCCACTTCAATTGGTTTTTTCTTTGAGTCGAGGGTCTTTTCCTCATCGGTAAACGATGGCAGAGCGAGTTCATTCGGGCGGATACCATTCGACTTGCGGATAAAGACAAAACGTCTCGGTGTGATGCCCGCAGCGGAACCTGCGGCAAGCACCCCCATGGAAGACGGCAACGCAAATGCTCCGGCGGCGAGCGCGGATGATTTCAGAAAAGTTCTTCGGTTGTTCATGGTCGGGTGATCGAGTGAATTAGTTTGCCGATGTTTCGTTTGGTTTGCGGTAGATAAAGGAATCGGATGTGAGTAGCGAGACAATTACGGCGTCGAAGCTGCCACCATTTTCGAGGTATGCCTTGTCGGCATCGATGAGTGTTTTCGAATCAGAGAGGAATTCGTTACGACCCATGAAGTAGCGGAATGCGTGACGGATGACGGACTGGCGGACGCGATCGGATCTGGATAAGCGGTCAGCGAGTTCGATGGCATTGTCCACCTCACCGTCGAGTTTCTTGTCGCCTGTGCCGAACAGTCGGCCTTTTGGATTCACAGGCAGCGTTTTGTAAGTATCGCGCAGGTCGATGTGGGGTGCGGCTTTATCGGGACCTTTTTTTACCAAGTTATCGGGGTGCTCAAGTGACTCCTGGGTACGGAAGCGACCGAAGTCATCGAACATCTCGAATGGATAACCAAGCGGGTTCATGCGCTCATGGCATGTCCAGCAATATTTCTTTTCGGTCACCTTGGCGAGACGGGTGCGCATGGTGTTGTGGTGATCTTCCGGGACAACTGCCTCGACGGTGATCGGAGTTTCGGGAACGGTGCCTGCGAGCAGTTTTTCCAAGACCCACTTACCACGTTTCACCGGATCGGTTTCGGTGTTCTGGGCATGGGCAATGAGCCACGCCGGGTGCGTTAGCATCCCCTTGCGTTTGACCATTTTTGCGGGTTGAACCGACGGGTAGTTCCAGTCGTCGATCTTGATGTTGAAAAACTTTGCTACCTCTGGTGATCGGAGCTGCATTCCGGTGCGGGTGGATGCGTTGTAAGGGCCGTGTGCGGGGAATGATACGTAGGGAGCAGCGGATGATTCCCCTTTGTCGAACCGGAGCGAAAAGCTCGTCATGGCAGTCTTGAACCCACGGATCGGGTTGCGGCGGCCTTTTTTGACAAGGTTCTCTACATCGACGCCCCGCATTTTAACTTCGGCGAGGAACTCCTTGTGCTTGGCAAGGTCCTCAACGGTGAATTCCTCCCAACCCTTGTTCTTGAAATATTCGTAGATTTTGCGGATGCGCTCGGACGATGCCGTCATTGCCTCGTTATCCCCGGAGTGGAAAACGTAGAAATCCTCGGTATTGAGTAGCGTCTCGATAACCTTCTTATCCTTCTTCAGGATGTGCTCGACCAGACGGTCCGCCTCACCGACCAAACGTCCTTTAGCGTTATCGTAGTTTCCGCCAAAGCGTTTGTTGTCCTTGAAGATCGGGAGCATTTGCGGGTAGCCGAAGAACTCCCGGAAGAACCGGAGTTTCCGGATTGGCAGGTTGGTAATGCTCGCCGTGTGCTGAAGCCGCTGGACACCTTCATCGATGACGTAATACTGGTCACGATTCTTCAGCAGTCGGGTTACTTCACGCCGGTAGTCTTCGCGCGTGTTGAGTCGACCCTCCTGTACTGCCTTCGCCAACTCCGCGTCCGGGCTGCTGTCGGTGAGGGCATAGGCGATCGCGTAACTGGCATCGCGAGGCGACAGCATGCGTCTGCCGTGAGCATCAGCTTCTCCCTGGCCAAACTCCTGGCGGTAAACAAAGTCGGAACGCAAAATCAGCGTCTGGATCAACTTCTGAACGGCAGCGCGGCTTCCCAGACTATTGATGTAGTTTTTGGTGAGGTAGAAATACTTCTCCGTTTCCTTGTCGGTGGGTTGACGTTCATGGGTTTTGACAAATGCCTGGCTGACTAGTGTGGCAACCAGCTCATCGTCCGGAGGACCAGCTGCATCGCGTTCTTTTTTGAATTCTTCTTCCCATTGGGTCATACACTTGTCGATGATAGTCTGGTAGCGGTCACCTTTTTTCCTAAACTTGAGGATGGTGTCCGTGATCAGCTTCATCTCATCCCCGGCACGTGGTTGGTAGTCGCGCAATCGGTGTCTTTTGTCGTAGTGATGCTGCTTGATCTCTGTACGCCACTCTTCCATGTAGCCCTGGAGGAAGGTCACACGCGCTTGGATCTTACGTGGGTTGTGGCCGAAGTAGAACCAATCTTGCTCGCACTTGCGGATCAGTTCCTCGTCAGACGTGCAGTCTTTATCGTGCCTGCGCATCGAGCGAAATACGATCTCCATTTCTGCCCGACCCGGGTTGGCGGCATGGAAGGGAGCTTTCTTGGTTTTTTTCCCTTCTGTAACTACGGGTGCCTTCTTGGCAATGCTCTTGAACTCTGGCAGTAGCGAGGCGTGCTTTTTCTGATAGATATCGATGAGCACACGGTCGATGAAGTGGTTCAGGAACTCTTCACGGGATGCGAGAAGCGCGTTGTGTCTGTCTTCCTCTGCCACGATGGCACTGAATGCGGGCAGATAGTTTTTGTCGCGCCTTACCATTTCCTCCGTCATGTAATTGGCGGCATTTTTTGCATTGGTCAGCATCGTCAGAAGATGCCCGCCATTGAGAGTAGTATTCGCGTAGTAACGCACGCCGGTGTTAGTTGGCAAAAGAAACGGGTTGGTGAGGTTGGCTTTGCGATTGTTCTCTCCGATGACGTACTGCCGTGAGCCGTCGATTGTTTTGTTAGGACGATGGTTGAGAATGCGGTTGAACTTGGCATCAAAGATGAATTCGCTGATAAGCCAGCGCCGATTCGGCGTGTAGGCTTTGAGATGTTTGTATTTCCCGGAGAACAGCTTGTCGTGATCAACGTAGTTACCGTAATCCGGCATGCGCAGCTTGTCCTCGAGCTTAGATGCGTTGTGTTTTTTCAGCTCTGCGGAAATCCACTTGAGCATAGCCGTGCGCTCGGCATCGGTCGGCTGCACTTTTTCATCTTCCGGTGGCATCAGTCCGAAGTGGATCTGTTCCTGCATCCGGTTGAGCAGATCGAGTCGGGTCTCCAGCTTAAGCTTATCGAGCTGGTCGAGCCGGATGTCACCTTCCTGTTCCGAGTCATCGTGGCACGCAGTACAGTTCTCATAGAGCAGTTTCCCCATTTCCGGGGAAACCTTGAATGGCATCTGCGCATCCTTACCGGCGTGGCAAGGCGCCACCATCAGGATGGTGAGAGAAAAAAGCGACCCGGCGGTGAGGCCGGGTCGCTTGATAAATAGTTTCCGTAGAATCATGGTTTATTTGGCGAGCAATTCCAGCATCAGCTTGCCCATGCCTTCTCCTACTTTCATGTAGGTATCTGGATCGCCACCGTAGTGACCTCCGCTACCTCCCTTGGCGACAGGTTTCGAATAGAAGACCTCGGCATCTTTTTCCTGCTCGGCGAAGGTAAACATTTTCTGGGAAAGTTTTGCGCTCTTGTCATGTTCACCCAACGTGGCGCAGACAAACTTGGCATTTGGTGCGTTAAAATCTTTTTTCAGGTCACTGAAGAGATACGCTAGGTTCTTGTCGTAAGTATCCACA
>JARFPV010000708.1 GCA_029288115.1 Akkermansiaceae bacterium
CGCCTACTCCGAACGCATGGCATGACACGTACCGAGGGTGATTTTTCAGGCTTGGGAAATGAAACATCTACTCTCTCGGAGCGCGGCCCATGGTATTACGAAATGCAACAACTGGGTTATAATTACCGGATTACCGACATACAGTGCGCTCTGGGAATCAGCCAGTTGAAACGACTACCTGACTTTATGCGAAGGCGAAGAGATATCGTTGCACGTTACAATCAGGGATTCGCTGGAATTGATTCCTTAAAAACTCCCGGCATTTCTTCTGAAAAGGATCGCGAGCACGTTTCTTGGCATCTTTATACGCTATTGATCGATTACCATGCCATTGGTAAGTCTCGTAGTGAGGTGATGGCATGCCTAAGAGAAAATAATATTGGCTCGCAGGTACTGTATATCCCAGTCTATCTTCAGCCATACTATCGGGATACCTACGGTTACAAGCCTGGCAAATGCCCCAATGCGGAACACTACTACGAACAGTGCCTCAGCCTCCCGCTTTACCCAGACCTCACAGACGAGGATGTCGATCACGTCATATCAACTGTCATCAATCTAGTTTCTTAATTCGTCATGCGCGTCGCCATCATACCTGCTCGCGGAGGCAGTAAACGCATCCCTGGAAAAAATATTCGACCATTCCGAGGAAAACCGATGATTGCATGGAGCATAGATGCGGCAGCAAACAGTGGTTGCTTTGACCGAATCATCGTATCGACCGACTGCGAACAAATCGCCAAGGTTGCTAGGGACTATGGTGCAGAAACACCATTCACACGTCCGGCTGATCTATCAGACGACCACACACCCACCCTGCCTGTCCTTCACCATGCTGTTGAGAGCATGGAAAATCTAACTGATGAACAGATATCTCTTGGTTGCTGCATCTACGCAACGGCCCCATTCGTGTCCCCAGAGGCTATCGCGGATGGACTTGAGAAGTTGAAGTCTTCGTCGGATCTCGATTTTGCATTCAGCGTTACGAGCTTTCCCTTCCCCATCCAACGTGCCCTATCAATTTCGGAAAACAATCGCGTTTCCATGCTGCACCCCGAACACGAAAACACACGATCCCAAGATTTACCCGAATGCTACCACGATGCAGGTCAATTTTACTGGTTCCGGAGAGACAGTCTCTTTGCTCACAGTGGATTTTTCTCAGGAAAGTCAGCACCTGTGATCCTTCCACGCGAAAGGGTTCAAGATATCGATACAGAAGAAGATTGGCGTTGTGCGGAACTGGCGCATGAACTGTTGGAAAAACGATCCTCATAATACACCATGCCATCCGGCCCTCTACTCGCTGTTCGTGCTGACGCCTCTCGCGAAGGAGGCGCCGGGCATGTTATGCGAACTCTGGCACTCGCCCAGGAATGGATATCTCGCGGTGGCACCTGCATCTACCTGTCTCGCACCTTGCCCCGCGCAATACAAGAACGGCTGGAAGTGGAAGGATGCCAGATCAATTCTCTTTCCAGTGACGACCCCAGGGAACTAGCTTCCTGTGTTGAACAGCTCGGCGTCCGCTGCCTCATCATTGATCACTATGGATTGGGCCGGGAATTCCAAAAAGAGCTAGTCCTCCCCACTAAAACAAAGCTGGGGGTGATCTCGGATCAGGGAATCGATGATTTTTTTGAACCTGAAGTGATCATTCACGCCAATGTGAACTCTGCTACCGACTACACCATGGCACCTGATCATACTGTCATTCTGTCAGGTGCGGATTATGTACTATTACGCAAGGAGTTACAGCTCGCACAAAAAAAACCACCTGCCAACACGGCAAAAAACATCCTGATTTCCATGGGCGGATCAGATCCGCAAGAGGCTAGTTTTCACATCGCATCTTCCCTGATCGAATCAGGCCAACTGGAAGGGCGGAAATGCCGTATTTTGTTAGGACCGGCATATCCTGATGATGGTCAAACGCATACAATATCACACTCATCCATCGAGCTTATCAAGTCGCCACCCAGCATGGCTGAACATTACATCTGGGCTGATGCCGCTATCTGTTCACCCAGTGTTACATCGCTTGAGCTTGCGCACTTTGGTGTACCAATGGCCGTGTGTCTTACAGCTGAAAACCAATCACTGGTGGCAGACTCTCTCATACGTGAGTCAGCCGCACTATCCGCTGGAAACTTTCTAGAGAGTCCGTCCGTTCAGGCGACTGTGATCAACCAGTTACTCAACGATCAAGCAACACGCCTCGCGCTCTCCCAGCAAGCCAGCTCCATGATCGATGGTCACGGCGCCAGCCGAATTTGCGACCATCTGGGTTTACCCCTGCTGCAATTGCGGGATGCAGACTCGGGAGACGCTAAAATCTTGTGGGAATGGACGAATGATCCTGAGACACGAGCGGCTTCATTCAACTCAGATCCTATTCCATGGGATCAACACTTGGCATGGTTCACCAATCAGCTTGAATCGGAAAACACGATAATGCTCATCATCGAATCAACTCAGGGAAATCAGTTCGGCGTGGTCCGTTTCAATATCAATGCGGAAGCACATCAAGAATCCGTCATCTCCATCAGCTTGGCGGCTGAATCACGCGGGCATGGATTAGCGCCCCTGATTCTCAACCTTTGCACCAACTATTTTTTCAAAATACATCCCGAGCAAACTATCACCGCGTGGATAAAACCAGAAAACACCGCTTCTCACAGAACATTCATTCGAGCTAACTTCGAAAATTATCCTTCACCCGATTATCCCGACCGTGTCAGAATGCGGCTCGATTTTAAACCTTTATGAATACTTTTGAAATAGCTGGCAGACCCATTGGCCTAGGGCACCCCTGCTATATCATCGCAGAACTATCTGCCAATCACGGCCACAAGCTTGAAAACGCCATGGAACTCGTCCGTGTGGCGAAGGAATCCGGAGCTGATGCCATCAAACTTCAGACATACCGCGCCGACACCCTGACGATCGATTGCGACACCGAACCGTTCATGATCGGCAAAGGAACAGCTTGGGAAGGACGCCGTCTATACGATCTCTATCAGGAGGCATACCTACCATGGGAATGGCATGAGGCACTATTCGAGGAAGCTAAGTCCCTCGGCATCCATTGTTTCTCCTCCCCATTTGTCGACAGCGCAGTGGATTTGCTCGAAAAACTCGACACTCCAGCCTATAAAATCGCATCGTTTGAGCTCGTTGATCATGGTCTCATCGCACGTTGTGCTGCTACAGGCAAACCGATGATTATGTCAACGGGCATGGCGAGTAAGGAAGAAATTGCTGAAGCCGTTCAGGTGGCTAGAGACCATGGCTGTGGCCAGTTGGCCTTGCTTAAATGTGTTAGTGCCTACCCCGCACCCGTCGAGGAGATGAACCTCGCCACCATCAACCACCTGTCTGCTCAACATCAATGCCCGGCAGGACTTTCAGACCACACTCTGGGAACCACCATTCCTGTTGCAGCCGCCACTTTGGGCGCATCAATCATCGAAAAACACTTCACCCTGAGACGCAGCGACGGAGGACCAGACTCGCATTTCTCACTCGAGCCTGATGAGTTTGCCACGATGGTGCAATCAGTCCGCGATGCACAGGCATCCATCGGCAAACCATCTTACGAAATCACACCTTCGCAGGAAGCCTCCCGCCTATTCCGTCGCTCGCTTTTTGCCGTCAAGGACATTGCAGCTGGCGAAAAATTCACCCCGGAAAACATCCGGTCGATCCGACCAGGACACGGACTTCCTCCCAAACACCTCAACGAGGTATTGGGAAAATCAGCTGCGACTGAGATTCCTTTCGGCACTCCTCTTTCATGGGATCTCATCGGTTGAATCCGAAACCACCCTGCTAAATCCATGCCACTCCAAACTCCAGAGATCATCTCAGAGGCCACCTATCAAGAAATTGCTGCATCCGGGAAACACGGCCCCATGAAACATGGTTATCCTGCAGTCATCATGCACCCTGATGCCACCATCACCAAACTCTGGGCTAAAAAAACCGGACTCTTCTCATCCTCCCGCTGGAAACCCTACTCAGCCCGCTTCATCAGCAACGCAAATCACCTCGCCTCGTACGGCGTCACCGTGCCCAGAATACTCAGCCATCAGCGTATCGAATCAAACCACGTTTACCTTGTCCGCTACGAGTCCCTCGAAGGAAGCAGTGTCCGTGATCTCATCGAATCAAATCCCCAAGCTGTCGATATCACCGCCATCGCACGCTTCATCTACAGCCTTCATGAGAAAGGCATTGTATTCCGAGCCATTCACTTCGGTAACATTATTCAAATGCCCAACCAGCAATACGGGCTCATCGACTTCACAGATGTCAAATTTCTCAACAAACCCGTTCCCCTAATCCGGCGCGCTGCCAACATTGCCACTCCGCTACGTTATCAACAAGATGTCAAAAACATCAAAAAAGCGGGGTTGCCAAATTTGCGTAAACGTTACTTGAAAATCCTTCGCAAACAGGGACAAAAAATCGAGAAGGGCAAATTCAAACAAATGGTCAAAGAG
>JARFPV010000023.1 GCA_029288115.1 Akkermansiaceae bacterium
AATGTATTCCGTGACTTCCTTATCGGAAAAACAACCGTCGACCTACGCCAAGCCATTGATGAAAGGAAACTGATTATTTTTAGCCTTACCAATACAGAAGAAGAAGACAGTGCAGCTCTTGCTATGGGGCGTCTCATTCTCGCACAACTTCTCGGTATTGCGATGCAGCGGGGAAAACTAGATAAAGCAGAGCGAAAAAAGTCGGTTCCAATTCATCTCTTTATAGATGAATCGCACAATTTTGCCGTGCCCTCGATTATGAAGGCACTGGCAGAAGCCAGAAAATACCAACTTTACCTTACGCTGGCGAACCAGTTTGTCGGGCAATTCCCCAACACAGGAACACCGAAGTTTCAGGACGGGGTAAAAAAGAATACCTACATCAAGATTACAGGATTCCAGCCCCTGACTTCGGATGCCCCAGTCATGGCAAAACTGGTCGATTCCACTCCCGAATACCTAGCTCAACTCTCTACCGGAAAGTTTCACGTCAAGATAGGAGAAATCACAGGATTCACCGTTCAGAACGGAACCAAATTGTTGGGAGATGCACACTCCATGTCCGCCACTGATTGGAAAAAAGTTGAGACCCAGCAACTTGAACGCTACTATCGCAAGATCTCTACCAAAGAAGAAGCAATGGAGGAGTATTTCTACACGCCAGAACTTCCAGAGAGACCGAAACCCAAACGAACCATTAACTGATCGGGCAGATGGACAAACTTACCATACTCAATGAACGGAAGACACAGGTGCTCGAATGCTTGGCTCGATACACCTACTTGACTGTGAACCATCTGGTGGAACTTGGTATCGCTCCACAAGCTAGAAACGTGAGGGATCGTTATCTGCGCCCCCTTACCGAAGGGCGTTCTCCATTGGTCGGATCGGGAGTGTTTCATGTCAGTAACAGACCGCTTCCTTGGGTGTATTACCTCACCAAACGGGGAGCAGAAATCGTTGCAGAACTTTGGAATGTGCAAGTGGGTGAAGTCTATTATCCCGTGGGAAAAATACAGTTTACCAGAGACTACCAGCACCGCATCGAAACCATCGACTGCATGATCGCTTTCGAGAAGTGGGCAAATCAGAACGACGCCGAGATCGACTTCTGGCATACCTACTTCCAAGTGGAAGGGTCACAACGAAAAGCCCATCAGCAACTTGTCAGAAAAACACAGGTAACACTTGGAAAGGAAACTATCGTACCTGATGTCAACATAGGTATTCTTACACAGAATACTTCCCGCCTGTTTACACTTGAACTCCACCGACAACCCAAGACTCAGAGAATCGTTCAGCAACTTGCTAAGCATGCGGACATCCTGAGAAACGAAGTGCTCTCCGAAAAGTATAACCACCCCCACCTCCACTACGTGCTTTCAGTGCACCATTCCGAGCGAAGTATGACGCATGTGAGAAAGGAACTACAGAAATCAGGGCATTGCGAGCATGTTGAGAAATGCTTCCTTTTTACTCATTATAAGTCTCTTACAAAAAGCTTCCGTAACTCATGGATTGATCTAGCTGGAACACATTCAAACTTGTTTTAACCCGAAAAAAGTATTCTCTAAGTATTCTCTTTGCTGGCATTTCATGTCGTTTTCTGTCATACTTTGACGCGCAAACAACACCTTGATTTACACAAAAACAACTCGCAATCCATTCACAATGAAGGTTTTACCAATCTATAAGAGGGAATACCCCCGGCAGGAATCGAACCTGCATCTAAGGTTTAGGAAACCCTTGTTCTATCCGTTGAACTACGGGAGCGCGGAGAAATGAATGGCTGATTGACGAGTTGAGGTCAAGCCAGCTTGACAGGTTTCCGTTGGAAACCGATACACACGCCTCGTGTGCGTTGCTGATGCGATCTGCTACCTACCCGACTGGAAATAGACTTCCTCGTAGGGTTGGACGACGACAAACCCCTCGCCTTCAAAAAGCATCTGAATGGACTCCCCGGAGCCACGGCCGAGGAAGGTTTTGAAGGAAACGTCTGTCTTGAGTTTGGGTTCAAGGGTGCCTGCCCAGGCGATGGTGGCATTGGGGTCGGTGACCACTGGTTGATCGGGTGTGACGCGCAAAGTGATTGGCTCAAAATGACTGGTGATGGCAAGCAGGCCGCTTCCTTCAAACCGCACGTTAAAGAGACCGCCGGCCATCATTCCCGTAACCTTGCGCATCATTTTGATTTTGTGCTGCAGGGTTGGTTCAAATGCGAGCACGTCATTGCCGTTCACGACCAGTGACTCACCATCCAGCTTGAGGAGGATAATTTTCTTCCCCGCATCCGCGAGATAGACCCGGCCCTGCCCTTCGGCGTAGCTAACTCGCATACCTTCACCGGATACGGCTTTCTTAAGTAAGTTACCGACTCCCTGGTCGAGTATACCCTCTCGCTTGAAGCTGATATTGCCGACATAAGCAACCATCGAGCCCATCTTGGTATTCATTTTACCATTCAGATTGAGTTCCAGCATGCGCGGGCTCTCAAGTTCGAAGACTCCGTGGCCGCGGTCGCGCTGGGCAGTGTTGACGAGAAACTCATTAATCGACAGGGCTGGCCCTGCAGGCGGCATAGGGGGTGGTGTATTTTCTTCCATAGCGGTTGGTTGTTTAGTCGTACAGATTCTATGAGCTCCGCCCGACATAGGTCGAGCAGATTACTTACAAACTCCCCACATCGGATCGAGTTGGTTAGACCGTATCTTCCGAAAATCGTTCATCCTGATCGTAGACATCTGATGCGTTGATGACGATTTTTGGATCTGGCGGAGGAGCCATGTCCAAATCTTTCTGTGGGTAATCCAGAGAGTGCAGGAAGTGACGCAGGCAGTTGATGCGTGCGCGTTTTTTGTCGTCAGACTTAATCACAGTCCACGGTGCATCGGCTGTGTCGGTGTGAAAAAACATCGCCTCCTTGGCCTTGGTGTAGTCATCCCATTTATCGAGCGATTGAAGGTCAACCGGGCTGAGTTTCCACTGCTTGAGAGGGTCGGTCTTTCGTCCATGGAATCGACGCAACTGCTCCAGTCTGCTCACGGAAAACCAGTACTTGATCAGGGTGATGCCACTATTGACAATCATCCGCTCCAGTGACGGGCACTGGCGCAAGAACTCAAGATACTCACTTGGATTGCAGAAGCCCATCACACGCTCGACGCCGGGTCGGTTATACCATGAGCGGTCAAAAAACACCATCTCCCCCTGGGTGGGAAGGTGCTTGATGTAGCGCTGGAAATACCATTGACCACGCTCACGATCGGTCGGTTTTTCCAATGCCACCACGTGGGCGGCCCGTGGATTGAGGTGTTCCATGAAACGTTTGATCGTCCCCCCCTTGCCTGCCGCATCACGCCCTTCGAAAAGAACCAAAACGCGCTGCCCCGTGGTCTTGACCCACTTCTGCACCTTGAGCAGCTCAGCCTGGAGCTTGAGTTTCTCCTGCTCGTATTCTGACGCTGGCATTTTTTCCCGATAGGGATAAACCCCTTTGTCGTAGGCCACCTCAAGCGAGACCTTGTTGCTCAAGCTCTTTTTGGTGCCATCACGCGCATCGAGCAGCTCACCAAGGTTGGCAAACGCGGGCTCGAGTTTCACGGGCGCCTCGTTCACGGGTCCGGGTTTTCCGTTCGTCGTTTTGGGATCGAGTAGTTTTTCTTTGTTGTTCATGCTGAGCAGTCTAGCTCAGCGGAATCATCCTGTTCAAGTTCGAGTCAGTTGACGCGCAAAGTTTGGCAGTATTTGCCTATGGCCGGGCAAACACGCGCTGCACGAACTCCGGGTGGTCAATAAAAGGGTTTCGATTTCCCTGATAATTGCGAAATATTTTCTCGTTGCGCGCTTTTTCCTCCAGACTCACGGGGTCGAGTCGGTCCCACTCTAACAAAACAGACAACTTACCATGGCATCGTTTCGAAAAATCCGGAGTATCCGCAAGTTCAAGATCGGTCTCATCGGGTTCATTGCCCTCATAGCGAACCGCCATATAAAATAGAGCGCGTGCTATATCCCCCTTCACCTCGCGTGGTGGTTCCCAGGAGTCTGAATCAGCTGAATAGGTATGCCCCGGCGATGTGTCACCTTCGGTTTCATCAAAATACAGATGGCCACGATCGGCGTTCACCTTCACATCCGACGCACGCACGTGATGCAGATCTGAGTTTGCCGGGCTCGA
>JARFPV010000053.1 GCA_029288115.1 Akkermansiaceae bacterium
GTACTGCCTTGTTCGGGTGGGTCTGATGCCACAAAAAACCCCACTTCCCGGTGGCAGGAAGTGGGGCTGGAAGTTGGTTTTCCGGGGCCGGGTTACTTGCGGTGACGGAGTATGAGGGCGTGCCCTCCAGATCCGAGAAGGGCGGGCTTCATAGGAAAAACTCACCACCCCTCTCCCTCACTGGTTAGGCAAACTACCTGAGACCAACGGCTTTGCGGACGCGGTCGATCACTCTGGTGGCTTCCTCGCGGGCTTTATCCGCGCCCTTGGCGATGACCTCGTTAACGTAATCGAGATTGTTTTCCAGCTGCTCACGTTTTTCGCGTACAGGGGTGAAAAATTCCCAGTAGGCGTCAAAGACACGTTGTTTGAAGTCGCCGTAGCCGAATCCACCGGCTTCGTGGTCGGCGATCATTTGGTTCATCATGTCATCGTTGGCGAAGAGTTTGTAGAGGGCGATCACGGTCGACCCATCGGTCGGTTTCGGGTCTTCGACTGCGGTGGAGTCGGTGACGATACGCATGATCGACTTGCGGATGGCTTTTTTCCCACCGGTGAGAGGGATGGTATTATTATAGCTCTTGGACATTTTCTGTCCGTCGATTCCGGGCACGATGGCGGTGGACTCCTTGATTTGTGCTTCGGGGATGACGAGGGTGTTTTCGCCGAAGCGGTCGTTGATCTTGCCTGCGAGGTCGCGTGTCATTTCCAAATGCTGTTTCTGATCCTTACCGACGGGAACCAGCTCGGAGTCGTAGAGTAAAATATCCGCTGCCATGAGCGTGGGGTAGGCGAACAGGGCGTGGTTGGCATCGAGTCCTTTGGCGATCTTGTCTTTGTAGGAATGGGCGCGCTCGAGCAGCCCCATCGGACAGACGGTCGACAGGATCCATGCGAGTTCGTTGACCTCCGGGATATCGGACTGCCGGAAAATAGTCGCCTTTTCAGGGTCGAGCCCACACGCGAGGAAATCGATTGCCAGGTCCTGGATGTTGGTCCGTAGGGTATCAGCATCTGACTTGCTGGTCATGGCATGGTAGTCGGCGATGAAATAGAATGCCTCCCCCTGGTCCTGTAGCTGGACCGCGGGTTGCATGGCACCGAAGTAGTTGCCGATGTGGAGTTTGCCGCTGGGCTGGAGGCCAGTGAGAATGCGCATGGGTGGGTTTTATGAGGAAAGAGCGAAGAATCAAGACCCGTTATTCAATAAAAAGGAGTGATGGGTGAGTTATCCAATATGGGGATAGTTAGGAAAAATAAAAACGCCGTATGGCTAAGTTTGTGCTTGAGGTATGGTTGTTCGCGCCGTTCATTTGTCCCTTCATGCAGGTTGATGCAAAACTCTCACTTCTCCGCGCTGAAATGTCCAAGGCGGGGGTGGACGCCGTAATTGTGGCGAACACGGATCCTCACAATAATGAGTATGTGGCGGATCGCTGGCGCGGCAGACAGTGGCTGACCGATATGAAAGGTTCCAACGGAACCGCGGTCGTGACGGCTGACTGGTGTGGTCTCTGGACCGACAGCCGGTATTACGAGATCGCTGAAGATGCCATCGCGGGCACTGAAATCGAGCTCATGCGCATGAGTGATATCGGTGCGATCACCGTGGAAGGGTGGCTGAAGGACCACCTGGCTCAAGGCAGCACGGTATCATTCAACGGTGCTGAGACTGCTCTCAAGCAGGCCGAATCGTGGATCAAAAGCTTCGAGCTGTCCGGCTTCAAGGTGAATGCAGGTCTTGATCTGATCAATATCATTTGGAATGACCGACCGGAACCACCGAAAGGCGAGCTGTTTATCGTCGATGATGAGTATGCCGGGCAAACGATTGAGGATAAAATCTCCACCTTGCGTGGCGAGATGGAGAAATCCAAGGTGGATGCCTATTTATTAGGGAGAACGGATGAGTCCTGCTGGCTGCTTAACTTCCGTGGCACGGACATCGATATCAGCCCTACGGCCTACTGCTGGACTCTGGTAACACCTGAGCAGGTATTGTTTTTTGTCGACGCTGAAAAGCTGACTGCCGAGGCGACTGCAAAGTTTGAAGCCGCAGGGGTGACGATCCATGGGTATGAAGATGTGGAGGCATCATTGAATGCGCTTGACGCCAGCGCACGCGTCCTACTCGTGCCCGATTACATTAGCCACCGTTTGGCAGAGGCTGCCGGGCACTGCACCGTGGTGGATGATCGCCCGATCGTGACCGATCTGAAGGCCGCCAAGAACGAGACCGAGATCAAGCACACAAAGCAGGCACTCATCGACGATGGTGCTGCGCTGGTCAAATTTTACACATGGCTCTATGCCCGCCTTGATAAGGGGGAGCCAGTCACCGAGCTCAGCGCGAGCCGTAAGCTCGACGAGTGCCGTGCCGAGTTCAGCGGATTCCGGCACCCAAGCTTTGAGTCAATCATGGGATTTGGGCCTGACGGCGCACTGAACCACTATTCGGTCGATGAGGAGTCGGATAAGCCTGTTCAGCCTGACGATATTTTCCTGATCGATTCCGGGGGAAACTTCGTTCACGGGGCGACAGATACCACGCGCACGATTCCGATTGGAAAACCTACCCAGAAGCAGAAGGAGGATTACACACTTGTGCTGAGTTCGATGCTTGAGCTGCTGATGCTTGAGTTTGCGGAAGGGGCGAATGGTGCCCAGCTCGACGGTATCTGCCGTCAGGCGCTCTGGCGTAACGGCCGTAATTTCAAGCATAGTACCGGGCACGGGATTGGGTTTGGCCTCGAGGTGCACGAGGGTCCGCAGGGGTTCTCTGCCGTCAATAAAGAGCCGATCAAGCTCGGTATGCTCACCACGATTGAACCCGGATGCTACCGCCCTGGGGAGCATGGTGTGCGTATTGAAAATATCGTGCACACAGTACTCAGCCGGGAAACGGAATTTGGTCGGTTTTTCAAGTTTGAGAACTTGACGTTCTGCCCGATCAACACCGATCTGATTGATCCATCGTTCCTTCCCGCGCACCAGATCGAGTGGCTTAATAGCTACCATGAGGAGGTGCTCGAAAAGCTATCACCTTTACTCAACGAGGACGAACGCTCATGGCTTGAGCACGAATGCCGCCCTCTGACGGTAAGCTGATAAGCAGCTCGAAAATACCCTGTAAGGTCAGCCTGACCACATACGTATTCATCTTCGATGAATCCTTCCCGAACCTCCGCGTGGAAACGCGCCTTCTTCTGGCTTTCCGGCTCAGGCACAGAAACTCTCGAGCAATGCCCGAACTGGGAGCAGCGTAAATACGTCGCTTTCGGGGCTACCGTTCTCGTTCCCTGCGCGTTCGCCTTTATCGCCTGCGCCTATGCGCTGTCCACCCTGACTCAGAACAACTGGGTCATTTATCCCGTCGCGGCCGTATGGTCGTTTATCATCCTGACCATCGACCGTGCGTTGCTCGCGAGCTACCGTCCATTTCTCTCGCCACTGAAAAAATTCGGCCAGTTCTCGCTGCGATTTGTTGTTGCCGGACTGATGGGTTTGACGATTGCGCACCCATTGGTGTTGTTGCTTTTCAATGACACGGTCAGCGGGGTCATCGAGGAGGCCCGCACAGCGCAGATCGAGCAGACCAAGGAGTCGTTTAAGAAGGAAAAGGACACACAGCTCGCGGAAATTCGAGTTCAGGAGGCGGCGATTGCGAAGCAGCGAGAGAAGTGGAATGACAGTTTTAATGCCAAATTCCTGGTAGCGGCGGATACGAAAACCGACGAGGAGTTTGCGGGGCTCACGCCTGAGCAGCAGACGAAGCTTAAGGCATCGATCGACGAGGCGACCCAGACATTTGCCACACGAGTGACTGCGATTGATACTGAGGTTGCTCAGGTTACTCCGCAGTATGAGAAGATTCAACAGGAGCAGGCGCACTGGCAGGTGCAGTTCGAGAAAGAGGTCAACGGCCAGCGCAGTGGAATCCGTGGGCTTGGGCCACGTGCCCGCAGCATCCGCGACGACCAGCTTGCGTGGCGCCGTACGGAGGCCGAGCGCCTTGGTGCTCTGTTAAAATCGCTTTCAGAGGAAAAGAGTGCCCTGCTCACCAGTATCGCTGAGTCGAAGGCAACCGCGATTGCGGCGTTCGAGAAAAAACTTGAGGCCGAACGCGCTGTCGCGGCGGTAGAAGAGGCGCGGGTGGCTGCGCTGCGCAGAAAAGTGCAGGCGGATCAGGCCGACCAGTTTGTTACTCAGCAGAACCAGATCCGGGCGACGATCAAGGAGCAGATTGATTCGATGCTTGTTGAACTGAAGCGCATGCAGACGGATCTCGCCGCTACGGCTGCTGATGAGCGTGCCAGCCTCGTCGCCATTTCAAATGATGAACGCCGTGACATCCTCACCCAGACGCTGGCGCTGCACTCTCTCTTCAAGCAGGGTGAGCGTGGGGGTGAGTTTGCCTTCATGACCTACTGGATTCTGACGGCTTTGTTTATGTTGGTGGATACCATTCCGCTGATGGTGAAGTTTTTCTGTAAGGCCGGGCCATATGATAAATTGTTAGACCGCGATGAGATTCAGTATGACTCTGATCACAAGGCATTCATGAAAAGCCATCACCGCTACATGGAGCAGCTTGGTGAAGGTGACCTGATCGCCGTGACCCGTAACAAGACGCTTGAAAATGCGCTGGTCGATGGTGTTGAGCACTCGCGTGCGGCGCGTGCTTTCCTCGACTCGATGATTGATCTTGAGCGAGCTTTTCATGAGAAAATGCTCGCCGAGCAAGAGGCCATGGCGGATGCTGGTCCGGAGAAGACGGCCATCCTGGAAGCCATGAAAAAAGGTTTTTATGATGACATGCATCGGCGCATGGAGCAGTTTTTCTCACAGTCACACAGCGTTCCCGTTAAGGGTGCGTGAGTGAAAATGTTACCATGAGAAAATCATTCCTTTATCTATGCTGTTGCCTTGCTGTTAGTCTCCCGGCTTTTGCTGAAAAGCCGATGAACATTCTGGTGCTTTACGCGGACGACTGGCGGCATGACACGCTGGGGTGTGCGGGTAATCCGATTGTGAAGACCCCGCACATTGACAAGCTTGCTTCGCAAGGGATGCGCTTCACGCAAAACTGCGTGACCACTTCCATCTGTGGAGTGAGTCGTGCTTCGCTGTTCACCGGGCAGTGGATGGCACGTCATGGAAACTTCGGTTTCAAACCCTGGAAGACTCCTTTTTCGGAAACCTTCCCCGGCATTCTCCGGGCGAACGGCTATTACGTCGGGCAGGTCGGCAAATGGCATAACGGAAAAATCCCTGCCAAGGAATTTGATTTCAGCACCTCCTACTCGGGTCGGCACTGGTACAAGCTCAAGGACGGCCGCAAGATCCACGTGACCAAGCGCAATGAAGAGGACGCGATGAAGTTTCTTGCCGAGCGCCCTAAGGATAAGCCGTTCTGCCTGACGGTCGCGTTTTTTGCCACCCACGCCGAGGATCCGCACCCGGATCAGTTCCTGCCCCAGCCGGAGAGCATGAAGCTCTACAAGGATGTCACCATTCCCGTTCCGCCGAATGCCACGCAGAAATCCTGGGAGAACCTTCCGGACTTTTTCACCGATAAAAACGAAGGACGCGTACGTTGGAAGTGGCGTTTTGACACGCCGGAGAAATACCAGCGGATGATGAAAAACTACTACCGCCTCGCCACGGAAGTGGATGCCGTTTGTGGCAAGGTGGTCGCCGAGCTGAAAAAGCAAGGTGTGCTCGAAAACACGCTCGTTATTTTCACCACCGACAACGGCTACTACCACGCTGAGCACGGCCTTGCCGACAAATGGTATCCTCACCAGGAAAGCATCCGCGTTCCCCTGATCATCAATGACCCTCGCATGGCGAAGAAAAAGCACGGCACCACCAATGACGATTTTACCCTGAATGTGGATTTGGCTCCGACGATTCTTAACGCTACAGGTAATAAGATTCCCAAGGGCATGCAGGGCACCGACATCGCGCCACTTTACCTCGCCGCTAAAAAACCTGCGTGGAGAACCGAGTTCTACTACGAACACCCGACGATTACCAATGCCAACCGCATTCCCACATCCGAGGCACTTGTGCGTAAGGATCTGAAGTACTTCAACTATCCAGAGCACGGTGTGGAACAGCTCTTTGATATCACCAAAGATCCACGCGAGGAAAACGACCTCATCAAGGATCCGGCATACAAGAAGCAGCTCGCGGAAATGCGTAAACGTTTCAAGGAACTCAAAGCCGCGGCCAAGTAACGTAGCTGCTGCTAGATGTGCCAGCCATGACATAGGCTCGCCAGCAGGTGAGATGTTTGCTAGACAATAGCCATGAGCATATTCGCAGTGGATTTTGGTGGCACCCGCATCAAGGTGGGGATTGTGCACGATGGGGAGGTGCTCGCCCACGACGCCATTGCACACAAGCATGGCGCGTCGCTAGCGGAATCGATGCCGAGGGTGAAGGAGCTTTGTCAGGCCATGCTCGCGGCAATGGTTGGTGATCCCCAGCCAGAGGCGATGGTTTGCGCGTTGCCGTGTATCGTGTCGCCGGATCGGAGTCGGGTAACCCGCACGTTCGGAAAATACGATGATGCTCCGGACTTCGATCTGGACGCATGGACGCAGGCCGAAATGGGAATCCCGTGTTTGTTAGAAAATGATGCGCGTGCTGCCGCGATCGGAGAATGGAAATGCGGGGCGGGCAGGGGAGTGGAAAACTTGGCGATGATTACACTCGGAACCGGCATCGGCACAGCCGTTATCTGTGAGGGCAGACCACTCTTTGGCACCCACGGGGTGGCAGGAAACTTGTGCGGCCACAACACCGTGTCTATGGATGGGCGTGAGTGTATCTGCGGGTTACGTGGATGCGTAGAAGCGCACGCGGCGACCTGGGCACTGCCGGGGATCGCGCGTGAGTCGGAGTTATTTGCTGACAGCAGTCTGTCCTCTGCAGAAGTGATCGACTACCGCACTGTGTTTGCTGAGGCTGCGCAAAATGACCAGCTTGCCTGCGAGTTGAGGGATAATGCCATCGACTGCTGGTCGACTCTGGTCATGAATCTGATTTACCAGTATGACCCCGAGTGTGTTGTGCTTGGTGGCGGTATCATGGCCGGGAAGGACGTCATCTTGCCCGCCATCCGGTCGAGGCTGGACAAAAGAATGCCAGAGCTTCACCGCGATACTAAAATCCTGGCCGCTGAACTCGGTGACGCAGCCGCGCTCGCAGGAGGGTGGTCTGTATGGAAAAGTAGGACAGCTTTGTAAGCTGTCGGCAACCCATGGAATGATTGATTCAAGTAGGGCAGGTGCTCAAATCCTGCCGACAGCTTACAAAGCTGTCCTACTTTGATATCCCACCCTTGTATCGTGTTTGGCACAGTAATCACGCGCGCCGTTCATACTTCAAGAATGATCTCGTGCCGACCACGAACAGGAGGGCAAGGTATGAGGATCCGCCCCTGACAATGTCACCTTGCCAGCTGGGTGCTTTTGTTTCCCCTAACAAAAACCAGGCTGGGCACGCGGATCCTTCGTTGAAGCATCATGGATGCTTTGGCGTATCAGGATCCCTTTGCAGAGGGTTCCAGAACGGGTGTTCCGGATTTGTGGGTACCTCCTCGAGTCGGAAGCTTTCCACGTGACCGTCGAGGAAAACCACATTGGCCTTGCCGTCGTGGATGAAGTTCTCCGGTTTGACCCACTGGTGGATCCGGGCCAGATACTGCCAGTAGGGGCCAGTGCCCGCCACCGATCCGTCCATGAAGAAGGCGGTGGCGGAAGGG
>JARFPV010000006.1 GCA_029288115.1 Akkermansiaceae bacterium
CATCAGTAGCTGCTTGTATTGCTGAGGTGCCTGGGGCAGGGCGTAGAAGCTGCCGGGATGCATGCGTGAGGGGACGAGAAAGTCGCGTGCGCCTTCGGGGGTGGACTTGGAAAGGATGGGGGTCTCAATCTCGCAAAAGCCATCGGAGTCGAGGAAATTACGGGTCGACTGGGTGATACGGTGACGCTGGCGAAGATTTTTGGTCATGCGTTCGCGGCGCAGGTCGAGGTAGCGGTACTTCATCCTTAGGTCCTCGTTGGAGAGCTCCTTGTCGAGTTGGAACGGGAGAACCTCGGATTTGTTGATCACGGTGAGTTCGCTGGCGGAGACTTCGATTGAGCCAGTGGCCATGTCAGGGTTGACGGTGGAGACGCCATCGATTTCCGGGCGTTCTTCAACTTTACCCGTGACTTGGATCATGTCCTCGCCACGCAGTGACTTGGCAAGCTCGGCGGCTTCTGCGTTTTCCTCGGGGCGGAATACGCACTGAGTCATGCCTTCGCGGTCGCGCAGGTCGATGAAGCTGACACCACCGTGGTCGCGATTGGAATTCACCCAGCCGATGAGGGTGACAGTTTCGCCGATTTTGGAGTGGTGGAGTTGGTTGCAGGTATGAGTGCGCATGGGAATATCGAATGGTGAATGTTGTGGTATTTGAGAAAAGTTGTTACGCGATGAGAGGACCGTCTGGGGAGTCGAGGTGTTTTTGAATGGCCTCGACGATGTCGGTGTTAGGATGAATGGTTTCCTCGGTGCGGAAGGATAGAATCTTGAGTTGCATTTCTGGAAATTCGGATCCGATGACGAGGGCGAAACGGGCACCGGATTGCTCGGCTTTTTTGAACTGCTTGCCAACGTTAAGCTGTGACATGCTAAAGTCGGTGGAAATGCCTGCGGAACGTAGTTGTGAGAGAATACGCAGTGCTTCGTCGCGTTTACTTTCGTCGGCGACCACGATGTAGACGTCGCATGCGGGGTTTCGCTGCATCCAAGCTTCCATCTCCATCTTGGCGTTGGGTGTTTCCTCGATGAAATTCCGAATCACCATGTCGCCCATGGCAAAGCCAGTAGCAGGGAGATCGGCGGATCCATCTGAGAGGGTGGACAGCAAGCCATCATAACGACCTCCGCCAGCAACGGCGCGCATGGATTTTTTCTTGTCGAAAATTTCAAAAACAGCACCAGTGTAATATGCCAGGCCACGAACAATAGTAAGATCTAGCTCAAGGAACTGGCCGAGGCCACGTGCATCCAGGTTGTCCTGGATATCACGGAAGGCTGAAGAGGCGTTTTCGGGATTGGAAATGAATGTATCGACCTGTTCACGAGTGACCCCGAAACCAGCAAGCTGCTCGTTGAGGACTTCTGGCTTGAGCTTTTCGAGTCGATCGATCAGTGGCAAGAAGCCAGCAGTGTCTGTGATGTTGTTGTCGGCACAAAATGCAAGCCAACTCTCGCGGTCGGATGCCCGGATCACAAAATCATCTTCCTTGAATCCCAGAGCGAGCATGGTGTCGATGGCCAGGGCAATCAATTCGGCGTCGGCAGAGGCTGAACTTTCACCGAGAATGTCGGCATTGAACTGAATGAACTCACGTCCCCGGCCTTTCTGGGGTTTCTCGTAACGGAAACAAGGACCAATTTGAAACCATTTCAGGGGTTTGGGAAAGTCGCGTTGATTGGCTCCTACGATTCGAGCCAAGGAGGCTGTAAGTTCTGGCCGCAGGGTGATGTCACGACCACCTTGATCCTCAAACCGAAATAGCTGGCCAGTGAGTTCGCCACCTGACTTTTTTAGGTACAGTTCGGTGGGTTCGACGATCGGTGCCTCATATTCTGTGAAGCCATAACGATGGGCGACCTCTCTCCAGACGGAGAACAGATAGTTACGAATAGCGCAGTCACGGGGCGTGAAATCCCGAAACCCCGGTAGTGTCTGGAAACGTTGGTCGGCCATGCGGGCGGGGGAATCGCACAGACAGCCCCATATATCAAGCGAAATGGGGGGGAATCAGCGCAGAACGGGGCAAAACAAGTGTTTTCAAGGGAAAACTGATTAATCTGAAGTATTTACAATTTAGTTCTTGCAATAATCAAGATTTCGGTGATTATTAATCATCAAGTTGATTCAGCCTCCCCGGGTAGCTTGTTATTAACCCAGTTTTTACGGGAGCATGAAATTTCTGATCACCATCATTTTGTTAACTGGCGCACTGTTTTTACCTGCGTCAAAAGGCGTGCGGGACAACGCCATTACCATGATTACCGCAATAGCTTCCGGTGTTGAGCGATTGGTGATGCGTGGTGATTACGCAGAGATCCGCCTTGTGGACGGAGATGAGTTTGACGAGGTGATCAGGGAGCCTGGTCGAGTCGTTATCGTTGTTGTGCAGAAGGAAATTTCGTCATCGTCACGCCGTAAAACACTTGATTTGGACCATGCGATGAAGGAGCTACCGGGGAAGGTTCTTATAGCCAAGGTCATGGCAGAGAGGAATACGGCACTGCTGACACGACTGAAAATAGCTCAGGTCCCAGCAATACGTGTTTATCGCAACGGTGTCTTGCTGGAAAAATTTAATACAGATGTCGATAAGGACCGTTTCATCGAGTTCATCGAGGCCCGCTTGGCAGATGGACCTGAAAAAGTCGCTACAAGTGACAGTGCTCCCGACATCAGACCGATGAGTGACGACTGGCTACCTCCTGGCGTTGAGGAGAAGAAGTAAGTTGTGAGAGTTTCGGGGCTTAATTAGCTTTCCCCGAGCACTCTGTCTGTCTGCACGATATTTAGGGCGTGGTTGGCGATGGCCTCGAAATGGTTATTGATATTGATGTTGATCATTTCGAGTTTTACGTCGCCGTCATCAGCCATCCGTTGCATTGCACTCTTGTTGAGCTTTTTACGCATCGCATCGGAGGTGCTTTCCATGGCTTCCGCTTTTGCAAGATCCTCATCGGACACTCCAGCAAGCAAATGGGTATGTGCAAACTCGATAAAACGAGCTGTGTTGCCTGCATACTCCCTGATCGTTTCTTGCTGCTCGGGTGTGAACTGGCGATTTTTCTTGTAGCGACGTTCGTTGAGTTTCACCAAGCGGTAGATGCAATCGATGTATTCCTCTATTTCCTGAGTGATGCGCAACATGCCGGCAATTTTGGCGGCGTTCTGAGGTCCAATATCCTTTGATGAACAGCGCACAAGATACTCGGTGATTTCCTGCAGCATGAGATCTGATTCGTCTTCGATTTTTTTCAGTGCAGACACCTGCTTCGACATGTCATCTGAGGGGTGCTCAAGCACGTCGATAAATCCATTGATCATATCCACGCCTAACTGGGACATGTTGCGGATGGCATTTTCTGCTTCAGCTATGTTGAGTTCCCCAAGGTCGACGAGGTTCTGGGAAATATAGCGGAGATGTGACTGGTCTTCATGTTCGGCGGGGTCTTTGACCCACGTGCGGACTATTTTGGCGATTTGAGGCACAAACCAGACGAGCAGGAGAATATTTAGCAGGTTGAATGTCTGTCTCTTATACAC
>JARFPV010000084.1 GCA_029288115.1 Akkermansiaceae bacterium
TAAGTGGTGAACCGGAGGAGGGGGCTGGCCAAAGCGGTCAATCCAGCGGGTATGTAGTGTCTTGAGCTCATTGACCGATACCAGCTCGGCCAACTCTTTGTAGGCAGAAATTCGCAATCGCGCTTCTGGCATGTAGCTGGCGGGGAGGTAGGCAGGGAGATTGCTGGATACATCCAGAAATTGCTCAGCTTCGCTAAAATAGAGAAAGTCAGCACGCAGGGTGACGTCAACGCGCTGTGCCGATTTTCCATCACGTAGCCGATCGATGGATTGCCGTAGTAGCTGGCAGTAGAGGTCAAACCCAACTGCTGCAATGTGGCCCGACTGCTTGGTGCCCAACAGGTTTCCTGCTCCACGGATTTCTAAGTCACGCATCGCGATTTTGAAACCCGAGCCTAGTGCGGTGTATTGGCGAATCGCGTTGATGCGTTTGCGGGCATCGCCGTGGAGTAAGTCACGGGGAAGCATGAGTATCGCATATGCCTGGCCACCTGCCCGCCCCACCCGGCCACGGAGCTGATAGAGGTCTGCGAGGCCAAAGCGGTCGGCACGATCTATGATGATGGTGTTGGCATTTGGGATATCGATACCGCTTTCGATGATGGTAGTGGCTAATAGAATATCGGCTTTTCCTTGTACGAAGCTGCGCATCACCACCTCTAGTTCGTCTTTTTCCATCTGCCCGTGGCCGATCACGATGGATGCATTCGGCATCAGCTCTTGCAGTTTTTTACGGACAAGTTCGATGCTTTTCACCCGATTGTGCAGGAAAAATACCTGGCCACCACGTTTCAGTTCTCTGGTGATAGCGTCGCGAATCACGCGTTCGTCGTAGCCATGGATGGATGTGTTGATCGGCACCTTGCCGGGAATAGGGGTGTCAATGGTCGACATGTCACGCGCGCCCATCAGAGAGAGGTAGAGAGTGCGTGGAATCGGTGTCGCAGAAAGAGTGAGCACATCAATGTTGCGAAACATTTCCTTGAATCGTTCTTTGTGCTTTACCCCGAACCGTTGTTCCTCATCCACAATGGCAACGCCGAGATCCTTGAAACGAACGTCAGCCGATAATAGCCGATGAGTGCCAATCACGATGTCCACTGCCCCATTGGCGAGTCCCTTGACCGTTTCCCGGACTTCCTTGGCGGAACGGAATCGGTTCAATAACTCAATACGGATCGGGTAATCGCTCATGCGTTCACGGAAGGTGCGCCAATGCTGTTCAGCGAGAACTGTTGTGGGCACGAGTATAGCTGCCTGTTTGCCCCCGGTCACTGCCTTGAATGCCGCACGGATGGCCACCTCTGTTTTGCCAAATCCGACGTCCCCGCAGATCAGTCGGTCCATGGGTTTTGCCGATTCCATGTCGCGTTTAACATCCTCGATGGCATCAGCTTGTCCTGCTGTGAGTGCGTAGTGAAAGGAGTTCTCAAATTCCCACATCCACCTCGTGTCCGGCGGGTGGGCGTAGCCGGACGATGTCTGCCGCTCCGCCTGCATCTGGAGCAATTTCGCCGCATAATCGAGAATGGATTTTTCTGCCGAGCTGCGAGCTTTGCTCCATGAGGTCGTTCCCAGTCGTGTAAGATCCGGCTCTTTTCCACCGAGTCCGACATACTTTGAGAGCAGATGTGAGTGATCAAGTGGCACGCTCAGCACCGAACCATCGCGGTAGCCAATATGAATTTCCTCCAGCCCTTCGTCATCGCGCTCAATGCCCTCAAATCGGCCGATTCCATATTCCGCGTGTACTACAAGATCGCCATCATTGATGTCCTCAAGTGCGGTTTGTGCACGCGCTCTGCGTTGATGGTCAATGATGCTATTGCGCCGCCTGGTTTGAGGTGTCTGGTAGCGGCCAAAAATTTCAGCGGAGGAGATAAATGCCAATTTGGCACTTGGGACGGTAAAGCCTTGGACAAGCTCGCCGGAAAGTGCTGTTACTTTGTTAGGCAGGAAAAAATCAGCATCCACTAGTTCCAGAAACCGTTCTTTCTCTCCTTTATTTGAAAACGTTAGGAATACACGCCACTCATCGGCATTCCAGTCCGCGATTTGCTGAAAAAATCGATGTCGCCGTGCTTCATTGAGGATGAAATCCCCGGCATCAAACACACCTAACGGGCTACCTGCGCACAGTGGCTCTATCGTGGCATCCCCCTGAGAAGTCATAACGCCATCGGCCCCATCGGGAGGGGTTTCTTCGTCCGTTTGTATCGCCAGCCAGCGATCGCCAGTTCCAAGGTAGTCGCGGAACACGCCGTCAAGCTGAACGTCAGCTAGGGTGATTTCTGAGGATGATATGCGATTGTTAGAAACTTGGGAATCGATATCAAACTCCCGCAGAGACTCCACCTCTGTATCAAAGAATTCCATCCTCAGTGGCACCGTGCCGTGCCAGGAGAACACATCCATAATGCCGCCGCGTTGAGCGAATTGCCCCTGCGCGTGGACTTGAGGCACCTTTTCATAGCCGTGATCAAGAAGCTCCCCTTCGAAGTCGGACGGATCCAGGGCATCGCCCACAGAAATCTTGCGTGCCGCAGCCAGTAGCGATTCGGGAAGCGGGCACGCATCTTCGAGTGCCCGAGGCGACAGCACAACCGCCTGTGGCTTTTTTGAGGAAGGAGGCTTGCTGAGTAAATGCATCACCGCCTGCCGTTCGGCGATGGTTTCAGGTGCGGCGACAGTTTCTTCACCCAAGTCTTCCGGTAGATCTGGAAACAGTAGGGGACGCACCCCCCAAAGCTCCAGTTCGGCACAGATTCTGTCTCGCATTCTGGGGTTGGGATGTGTAACCCACAGTCTGTCACCAGAGGGGAGATTGTGGATGCAAATGGCGCAAACGTAGGCAAATGCGGCGTCATCCACAGGCTCAAATCGCGCCAATTTTTCTCCACGTACAAACGCCTCCAGCCGATCTGTGATCGGCGGGGTGGCTTGGATCTCGGCAATCCCTAGGATTCCAGGCAGTGCTGAGGGGCTGGATGATGGAGTCTTGGTGGACACCTGCGCGACATCTATACGTTTCCTTGGAGCCGTGCGCAAGCGGTATGCGATGCGTATTGTCTCGGATTAGTTTAGGAAACCGAAAGTTTTTGAATTCCTCTCTTTTGTTATTCCGCCCAATAGGTTATAGAGTTCCCATGAAATGGGGATTCGTTACTTGGTTAAGCATAATTGCCGCCCCGCTGAGTGTTATGCTGATGTCTGCCTGTTCGTCTTCCTCATCCGGCACGAGTGACCGTTCATCGGCAGGTTCTCGCTTTGGTGCTACCGCTGCTCATGGGGGAGATTACCGACCTGTCCCCGCTAAGCCTGCCAAGACACCCAGCCAGCTGTATCGTGAAGTGAATGTGAAACAGGACATCATTCCCCGTGGCCAACACGCTCGTAAGTATAGGCGCTACATGAAGCCGCGTTACATCACCATTCACAGTACCCAGAATTACTCCAGCAGTGCGGATGCATTACGCCACTCACTGGCGTTGAAAAACGGAAAGCTCCGTGCCCGCAAGCGTAAAGGGGGTAACCGCATTGGTTACCTTGTCTGGCACTTTACCACGGATCAAAGCCGCGCTGTCCAACACCTCCCCACCAATGAGCAGGGCGAGCACGCCGATTTCAATGGCCCGGGAAATAATTACTCCATCGGTATCGAAATGTGTGAAAACCGGGGCAACAGTCGCTCCGCTACCATCGAACGCACTGCAAAGCTCGCCGCCTATTTGATGCACAAACACGGTATCCCATTACGCAAAGTCGTGCCTCACTACCACTGGCCGCGCAAGGGCTTGAGTCAGCCGCATAAAAACTGCCCGCATTTCTTATTAGATAATGGTCACCCGGGTGCCAAGTGGCAGTGGTTCCTTGCCAAGGTGAACAAGCACTACAAATCCATCTCCACCCCGACGATTCAGCCGAACCCTTCAGCCTCACCCTATGCGGCTCCCGTTGCCGCTACGCCAACACCTACACGTGTAGCGAGCGCCCCCTCGAGACCGACAGTCGTTGCACCCAGACCCGCTCCACGCGTGGTCAAGAAGCCTGCCAAACCCACGGTGCGTTACCACACGGTCAAACGTGGTGATACCCTCTACGCGCTCGCCCGCAAGTACAAGACGTCCGTTGCTGCTCTTAAGAGTAAGAACGGCTTACGAAACAACATCATCGGTATCGGCAAGCGCCTTCGCCTGCCCTGATCACTGACACCCGGCACCTGACATCTGCCACCTTGAAAATGCCCGACGTCTGGTATCAGTGCGACCGTTGCACCGCCTGCTGCAAGTGGCCTGGTGATGTTCGTGTTGAGGATGATGAGATTGATGCAATCGCCGGGTTCCTTGGTATGGAAACCCAAGCGTTCATTGATCAGTACACTCGACTTCGTATGAATCGTAACGGTCTTTCCCTGATCGAAAAAGACAACCACGAGTGCATCATGTTAGATGGTGATAGCTGTCGTATCAATCCGGTGAAGCCTGAACAGTGCCGTGGTTTTCCAAACAAATGGAATTTCCCCGGTTGGCAGCAAGTGTGCCAGGCCAAGGCAATCCCTATGGAGAAGGCTAGAGAGATGGGTCTGTTGCGATGAATTTGTTTTAGGAGTTGTCCTTATGAATCATCCTACTAGTTCACCGAGAGTTTTTTCAATTTCCAGGTGCTTTTTCTCATCCAGGATTTTGTTTCCGTCTGGCCAAGTGACGTAGATGGTATCCATGGCTGCGCCTTTTTCGGTGCAAATGCGAGCATGCACCGTGGCGAGTCCTAAGCGATCAATGGTGAGGAAAAGGTCGTGTAGTAGGCCGATCCTATCGAGCGCCTGGATTTCAATCGCAGTGCACGTCGGGCTGAGTTCGTTGCTGACCTGCACCGTGGTGGGGAAGGGGATGCCTTCGTCGGTTTTGTCAGTTCTCAGTAAGTTGGTCTTACGTTTGAGGAATTTCTGCGGTTGGTAGTCTTTGTGGGGATCGGGGTCTTGGTTGATGGCGAGGAAAGTCTCCAAGACACGTTTGCGGTCGCGCTCGGATGTCACAGGACTGTGGTCCATCGTGCAAACCTGGAATAGATCACAAACGATACCATCAGTGCGGGTGTAAACATCCGAGCTGATGATATTGATTTCATGGGCCGCTAGAGCGCAGCAGACTTTTTCCAGGAAAAGCGGGCGGTTCCATGCCGTGACCAGGAGTTCGGTGTGAGACCGGTCATCGCGATCGATCCAGGTCATGTCGCAGTTGAACTCCCCCTCGGTGAGTTTGGCGTCGCGTTTGAGGAATGCCTGCACGGACTTGATGTGGAGTGAGATGTTGCGTGGCTCACGGAACCGGAAGTAGGTGCTCGGCATACGCTCAAAGTGCTGTTCCATTTGATCATGATATCCGGCTGAAAGAAGTTTTCTGCAGCGTTCTAACAGGTCGTTCTTATGCTCTGTGAGGGACGAGTGGAAATGCTCTTTACCTTTTTCGAGCCAGAGTCGGGTGGAACGGTAGAGCTGCAGCATTAAGGTTTCCTTCCATGGTGACCACGCTTCGTCGTTGGTGCCATTTGAATCGGCCCAGGTGAAAAGCAGCAGCGCATCAAGATTGCGCTTATCCTTCATGATTCTGGCGAATTCCTCGATGACGGAAAGGTCTTCCAGATTTCTGCTAGTGGCGTAACGCCAGAAGGTGAGGTGGTGATCCACGAGGAACATGATCATGCTGCGTCTGCCTCCTCGGATTTGGAGTCTGCGGCAAACTTTGTCAGCCAGCATGGTGGAGCCATCAATGTGTTCACGCACGTTCTCGGCGCGTCCGCTGTCGTGAAGGATCAGCGAGAGATAGAGCGCGTAGGGGTCTTGAATGTCGTGTAAGAGTTTGCGGAACAGCTTGTGCCCGGGGTCTTCATCATCCCGGGCGTCGTAGAGGCTGTCGAGCTGATCGATACAGCGCAGCGTGTGTTCGTCTGCCGTGTAGCGGTGAAAAAACTCATGCTGGACCAAGCAATCCATGGCACCAAATTCCGGAAGGTAGTTATCGAGAACCTTGGTGCGGTGCATCAGTCTGAGGATGCGACCGACTTCGCCTTTGCGTTCGAGAATGGCCCGAAAGGTTTCCCGGTTTGATGCGTTGTAGCGGAATGCACGATCGATTTTTTTGCTCGCGATGTGGATGTACTTCCGTGCTTGCGGACTCAGTGTGAGTGAGCGGATTTGACAGTGCTGAAACAGCCGCATCAGCCTGTTTGGATCTTCTTTAAGCACTTTGGTATTTTCCAGGAAAATCCTGCCGTTGCGCGCTACGAAACCATCAAACTTCGCGACTTTTTGCCTTTTTTTGGCGAAAGGAATCATGCCTAACAGACCTCCATGATCCTGGCGCTCGATCTCGAAATATTCCATCAGCGAGGTGCTGTGGGTGTAGATCGCACGCGTGTGGCGGTAGTAGTCGCGCATGAATGCTTCGCAGCGACGCAAAATCGTCTTTTGAGGGTATTTGAAATTTGTCGCGACCACCCCCTGGAGTCTGAGTGTGAGTGTGTCGGTGCATCGGCCACTTTCGTAGTGCAGTTCATTACGGACTCGCTGAAGGAAATCGTATCCGCGTGTGAGCTGTTGGCAGGTGCTCTTGGTGATGATTTTTGCGGTTACTAGCTCTTCAAGAGACTTGAATCCAAGTTTGACTCGTGCCACCCAGAGCACGTTTTGGTAATCACGTAATCCACCGCAGCTCTCCTTCACATGAGGCTCCTGCAGGAACACGGTGTGTGAGTACTTGCCGTGCCGACTGCGTAGGTCCTTACGCCTGAGGTCGAGAAACGCTTCCTGACCTTTTTTGACGCATTCCTTATCGAAGCGTTTGGTGAATGTGGAAAAGAGATTTCGGTCGCCAGCGACGAACCGCGCATCCATCAATGCGGTCTTGTTCTGCTGGTCATTGCGTGCTTCGGAAATGCACTCAGCGATCGATCGGCTTGCGTGCCCAACCTTGAATCCTGCGTCCCAGAGGATGTAGAGAATTTCCTCGATGGTGGATGAGATTGCTTTTGGAAGTTTGTGAGAGGCGCGTGGCAACAGGAATAGAAGATCGAGATCTGAGCCTGGGTTCAGGTGGCCACGGCCATATCCGCCTTGGGCTACAAGAGTGACAGCCGTTGTCTCGTCGCCGTGCCTACCAATGGCAGCTTTGAACATGACGGTAAGAACCGCATCTAACAAATCGGCGCGAGCTGAGGCGATCTCGATTCCACCTGCACCATCTTGATGTTTTTTCAGGATGCTAGCCTCTTCCTCTTTGATGAAGCGCATGACCATCTGGGCACTTTCCGCCTGAGTGAGGTGTCCTTTGACGATGGCTTTGAGTTCGCGTTTTGCGGATGATTGGATTTCTGTGAGTGACACGTGATCTGGTTGGAGCGTTGCGGGATTCATACACCATGTGCTGTAGGAAACACATTCATTTTTTTACTTAGAAACGTCATCGGTTCTGCGTTATAAGAAGGTATGAAACACTGGAATGGGTTAAACTGGGTTCTACTGCTATTGCTGGTACTCGCAGGAAGTGTGGCGATGGCGCGATTTATCGTTCCGGGAAAAACCGAGCGCCAAAACGCAGTGGGATCGCTATCAGGGTTGTCCGCCGATATGCGGCGCACTTTTTCTGACGATGTTGCATTTTCCCAGATTCCCAAACCTGGTCCCGGCGACTGGTTGAGCTCGCACAAAGAGGAGGGGCAAACCTATCGACAGTTTGTGAGCTCACGGCCTAACATACCACAGGGAGCACGCCGCAAACTCTACATTCAGCCATTTGGGAAATTTGATCCTGAAAAAGCTCCAGCCATTAAGGTGCTGCGTGAATATACGGAAGCCTATTATTATCCGATGCAAGTGGTGGTGCTTCCGTCGATCGAGCCACCGCATATTAAAAGTCGCATCAATGGTGGAAAAAAACAATGGCTGACGACTGACTTGCTCAATGCGCTGGAAGAACGTCTCCCGACCGATGCTTATTCGATGCTCGGATTGACGATGACAGACCTCTATGCAGGAGAGGCTTGGAACTTTGTGTTTGGTCAGGCGAGGTTGCGGGCACGCGTCGGGGTGTTTAGTTTTGCCCGCTACCATCCGTCATTCCAGGGTGGTGAAGTGAAGGATAAGGAGGCAGTAAAACGGCTCGTGCTCAAGCGTGCAGCCAAAGTGCTGACTCATGAGACGGGCCACATGTTTGGCGTGAAGCATTGCGTGCACTATCACTGCAACATGAACGGGGCGAATCATCTACAGGAAGCGGATGCCAGCCCGATCCATCTTTGTCCGGTCTGCCTGCGTAAACTACATCTTGCTGTCCGCTTTGATCCCGTCGCTCGATACGAGAAGCTGAAGAAGTTCTACCAGAAATACGGCCTCAAGGAAGAGGCCGCTTGGGTGGAGAAAAGGATTAAAAAAATTGAAGGCAAGTAGGACAACTTTGTAAGTTGTCGATAGGGTGAGTGCCAAGGTTGTCGACAGCTTAAAAAGCTGTCCTACTTTTTGGCAGCGAGGAACTCCCGCACGTCAGCCAGATTGCGAGTATTCAACACATCTTCAGCACGCAGCCAGCCCTTGCGGGCGAGGCGGACGCCGAATGCAAGGAACTGCAAGTGCTCGATGGCGTGGGCATCGGGGTTGATCGAGGTTAGCACTCCCTTGTCGCGCGCCCTGTGCCAGTGGCGCCAGTCCATGTCGAGCCGGCGTGGATTGCAGTTCAGCTCGATGATGGTTCCAGTGGCAGCTGCACAGTCGAGGATCTTTTTCATGTTCAGCTCGTAGCCTTTTCGCTTGAGAAGAATTCTCCCTGTCAGGTGGCCGATCATGGTGACATGCGGGTTTTCCATCGCGCGGATGATACGTGCGGTCTGTTCTTTCTCCGAGAGTTGGAAAGAGCCGTGGATGGATGCTACGCAATAGTCTAGCTGTTCTAACAAATCGTCCTCAAAGTCGAGCGTGCCGTCCTTGAGGATGTCGACTTCAGTTCCTGAGAAAATCTGGAAGTCGTCCCACTTTGTAT
>JARFPV010000109.1 GCA_029288115.1 Akkermansiaceae bacterium
ACAGCCAAGGGTGGAGACATTTCGACGATTTTTGTGCAGGTAACCAATCCGGGTCAATCACTACCGAATTTATACAAGCTGTTTGAGGCCAAGAAGGATCTGGAAGACAAGTTTTTGATTGTTTCCGAGGTTTACCCGACTGCGACCACGGAGATAGCTGATCTTGTGTTGCCCGCCGCACTGTGGGTGGAGAAAAGCGGTGTCTATGGAAACTCAGAGCGGCGAACCCAGCAGTGGTTTAAACAGGTGGATCCTCCTGGGCAGGCTCGTGAGGATCTCTGGATGACCATTGCCGTTGCGCGTAAGCTTTTTGAAATGGGCCATCCCGGCATGAAGGATAAGGACGGTAAGTTTATCTTCAGCTACAATGACGAGCAGGGGAATGAGGTGCCTATTTGGAAATACGATCAATTCCACGACATCAACGTCGACAAGGTGCTCTATGAGGAGTACCGCCCGCTGACTCACGCTAAGCACAAGCATGTGGCACCGTATGATGTGCTGGTCAATGCCCACGGGCTGCGCTGGCCCGTCGTGGAAATTGACGGCAAGTGGCGTGAGACGCGGTTCCGTTTCGCTGAATTTGATGATCCGTTCGTGAAAAAAGGAGCGGGAATCCAGTTCTATCATTCCACAACCAAGGACGATAAGGCGCAGATCTGGTTTTGCCCGTATGAGGCTGCACCTGAGGAGCCAAATGAGGACTACCCGTTCTGGCTTTGCACGGGAAGGGTGTTAGAGCACTGGCATACCGGTAGCATGACGATGCGCGTCAAACAACTGCGCAATGCCATGCCCAAGGCATACGTTGAATTGAATCCTGATGACGCGGCGGACAAGGGGATAAATAATGGCGACTTGGTCAAGCTGACCACACTGCGTGGCGAAATGGTTCTTCCAGCATGGATCAACGGTCGCGCCAAGCCGCCTCGAGGTTCTGTCTTTATTCCGTTTTTTGACGAGAAGTTACTCATTAACCGGTTAACGCTGGATGCGATCTGCCCGGTTTCCAAGGAGCCTGACTACAAGAAATGTGCGACCAAGGTTGAAAAATACGACCCCTCCCTGAAAAAGCCTCTTCCCTAACAAAACGAACTGTATCTGACCATGGACTCGCATGATGTGGAAAACTACTTTGCCTCGCACAAGAGCATCTTGGCTGTGCTGCTGATCATCGTCGGTATTGTTTCGGTGTCCGGATTTTTTATGGGAATGCGCCAGAGCACCCATCAGTCAGGTGGTGAAAAGCCATGGCTTGCCGCAAAATCAGCTGCTGGTCCGGATAAAGCCCACTATCCGGTGGCGCCGGAGTACAAGGATATCCCAACCGCCGAATGGAAAGCGAACAGGGATTGGAAAAGCGAGCTATCCAAGCTGCCCAAGGAGCCTATTGACCGCACACCACGTGAGCAGGTTGACCGCGCGGAGCTGGCAAATGTTTTCGCTGAGCGTATTCAGCGCCGCGCCTTCGACGGTGCTCCACCGACGATTCCTCACGCCATCAACTACCGCGATGTGCGTTCGTGCAGTGCGTGCCACAGCCCCGACGCGAACGTTCTTGTTGCTGGGCGGCGGGTTCCCGCGATGAGTCACCCGTATTTAGCCAATTGCACCCAGTGTCATGCGCCGGGTGAGGGGTTGGCGTTTGCTGTCCGCTCCGGCACGGTTGGCTTGGTTGTGGAGAATGATTTCCATGGCGTCAGTCATGTGGGAAAAGGGTCGCGAGCCTATCATGGCGCACC
>JARFPV010000112.1 GCA_029288115.1 Akkermansiaceae bacterium
CCATCGACGTCATAGACAAGCATTTGCGCGCCCCCTTTATTCGAGCAAAAGGCATATTCGTGGAATTTCCAGACACCCCCTTCCAAGGGTTTTTCGGGTGCTTCATACCATCCTTTCATTTCTAGCAGGTCAATCCTCCCATCGCCATTGATGTCTCCATACCCGAGTCCGTGATAGTAGGGAGAACGTGTGCGCTCGTTGGAAATGGGGTGAAATGCCCACGGCTTGGTGGCGTCATTCCAGTCCGGGCTAAAAATCCCGAATCGCCCGCCACGCATCGCGATGAGCTCCGGTTTGCCGTCGCCTGTGATGTCTGCGATCTCAGGCGACTCGTTACCCATTTTCGAAACAACCCGGTGCACCGGCCAGCTTTCGGACGGCTTTTCAGGCTGCAGGTAGAGGTCGAGGTGGAACTTGCCGTCGTGGGGCACCTGAAAAATGTCCGCCCTGCCGTCGCCATTCATGTCGATCACCCAGCTTTGGAATGAGTTGTGTTTGTAACCTGCGGCTGGCACAGCCTCCCCTGCCCGGTAGCGGTGACGTTTTTCAAACTTCGGGCCTTGCCACCAGAATGGGCCGGCGACGAAGTCGAGCTGGCCGTCGCCATTGACATCGCCAAAGGTGCTGCCCTCGGTGTAAACGCCGGGGTCGAGAACGGTTTTGCTGTGAGTTGGTGGATTGGCTACGGCAGACAGCGTGGTGATGAGTCCGATGGAGATGGTAAGGTGGATGGTTTTCATTTGGGCTGGGCTTCGATTCGGATAGGCTTGGTGCGGGCTGCGGAGCGGACGACCAGCGTGAACCGGTTGTCATCTCCTCCGGCAGCTACTTCCACGGATGAGGATGAGTTTTTCGGTAACTTGATTTCTTTCTCTCCGTCAAACAATTGTATCTCGGTGGTGTCATTGATCTTCAACACGACATTGCCTTTGGCTTCCGGGTTGAGGCCGAAGCGTACGACACAAGTTCGGTTGTGCGGGCCACTGTATTTGACAAAGGGAAGTTCCTTCGGGCGGATCTCGCCATTGACGCGGCTGTAGTAGGTGTCCCACTTGGCTCCCTTGATAGGCTTTGCAAAGATCGAGGCACCTTGATGGCGCATCGCATCAGCAAACAAGGAGTGTGCACTGAGGACCTTCCATTGGCGGATGTATGGTTGAGGGCCGGTTTTGAAGTCGCCTTCCTTGCCCAACTCGGAGAGGAACCTAACGAGGTCAGTAAATTCGTCTTCGCGCAGGCTGGCGGTAAGCCCCGGTGGCATCATGGAAACATTGCTGATGTTGACCGATTTCACATCAGACCTGGCAATGCGGATTTGTTTTCCGGCATTGTCCCGGAGAACGACTTCGTTCTTGTCCTGCTTGATGAGTCCACCACCGTGGACGTTGCCATTTTTCTCGGTCACCGTGGTCATGTGGTAACCTTCCTTGATTTTGTCACCTGGGTTGATCAGCGAGGTGATGAGGTAATCGACAGGCGCGCTGGCGCCGATACTGACGAGATCCGGGCCGATCGGTGAACCGACACCACCAATGGCGTGGCATGCTAAACACATGATGGATGCCCTGCGGTAAATCGTCTCGCCGCGGTGTGGGTCGCCGTTGTTTTTGACGCGTTCCACCATGGCTGCCATCTGCTCCTTGGTGAGCTGCTGTGACATTGGCTTGATGTTTCCAGCAGCCAGGAGGGCGGCGATGAGATCCTTGGGTGGCTTTGCCGAGGTTTCTGCACGCTGCACGCCCAGGCTGGCGATTCCGGACGGCAGTGTCTTGCCCTTCAGAGCCTTGGCAAGCGTGCTAGCTGACTTCGGATTTTTGAGGAAAATGGCCAGCAGTCCGTGTTGGTCTGTGCCATCATCCTTGGCCAGAATTTCCACAGCCTTGGCAGCTGCTTTGTCGGGAGCAATATTCGAGAGCTCCTTGACGGCCAGGGCGCGCAGGGCTTCATCCTGTCCGTTGTTGCTCAACTGCTCAAACAAAGCAATCGTCTGGCCTCCTCCATAGAGTCGTAGTGCTTCAGCGGCTGCCGCGCGCTTGCCAGGTGAATTTTTCAAGACCTCGATAAGTTTGGCTCGTGCCGGTGCGAGCTTCCACAGTCCTGCAAGTTGTGCTGCCTTGGAGAATAATCCGAGGTCTTTGCTATCGAGAAGGGCGAGGATTTTTTCCTGTCCTTTCGCGGGCTGGAGTTTCCGGATCTTTTTCGCGGTGATCAAGTGGTCGAGAATCGCCGGATTGCCGGGCGCGAGATTCAACAGGCGCGAGAGGTCATTTGCATTGCCTACCTGCGCGATCAATTCAATCGCGCGCGCCTTTTGTTCGGCATTCAGCTTGCCGCCATCCAGTCCTTTGAAAATGTTCTCCAGTGAGAGTGGTTTCCCAAGTGCCTTCATGGCAAAGATGAGGCGGTTGAGCTTACCGGAAAAAAGGTCTTTGCCCGACTCGAACTGCGGCACCCATTGGGCTTCATGTTCCCGGACAATTGACCACAGGGCGAAGTCGATGACGTCATCCATCGGGTAATCAAGAGCTCGTAATGCAATTGGGACGGATGCGGCGCTTGGCATTTGTGCCAGACAGCTGATTGCCCATAGGCGCACCTGTGCGTTCTTGTCCTGCACGGCGTTGCTCGCGATAGACTGAGCTCCAGGAATATCCTGATGTCGGTGATAGATTACACGCAATGCCGCAGCGCGGTAGCGATAATCACTCGACGCGATCAAAGATTTTACAAGGCTTTCCTCGGTGATGTTCAATGACTGATACATCCAGAGCGCCTGAAGTTTGGAAAAGTCGTCCGTCAAGGAGGCACTCCACGCTTTCAGCTTAGGCAGGACTTCGGACCGTTTGCGGACACGCAATTCAGTGCGTGCGAGGTCGCGATGCGCACGTTCTTTCGAAACAAGTCCCTTGAGCAGATCATCGATGCTCGCCTTGGCGAAGTTCTTTTTCTCAACCAATGGCTGGTCTTTGAAGGTGACGCGCCAGATCCGACCGTGGGTGTGGTCACGCCGCTTATCACGGAAATCGACCTCACCGTGCTGGATGATCGGGTTATACCAATCAGCGATGTAGAGTGCTCCGTCGGGTCCCATTTTTACGTCGATGGGCCGGAATGCGCGGTGTGATGAACTTAGGAAGTCGTCGATCCGGGTCGAAGTGTAGGTGCTTCCATTCGGGGAGAGTTTGTAGGAATTGATGCGGTGACCACGGAAATCGGGTGCAACCATGACACCACGTAATTGTTCAGGCACATGCGAGCCAGAGAGGATTTCCAGTCCGCAGAGCTTCGGTTGTCCCGGGTTGAGGCCGTTGACAACGCGTTTGGCGCCGGGTGACGTGCGGAAAACCGAGCGTGGAAATATAAAGTTAATCCCTTGGCCGCCAGCTCCATCGGTGGCAAATGTCTGACCATAGTCGTCGAACACAAACCCCCATGGGTTAATCAGGCCTTTCGACAGAACTTCGGCACGTTGGGTCTCGGGTCTGAGGTGCCAGATCCCCCCGCCCATCAGTCGGCGCACGCCGTAGGGAGTTTCCAGATGGCTGTGAATATAGATCGACTGCAAGAAGTAGAGCATACCGTCGGGTCCCTGCTTGAAGGTGTGCACGATGTGGTGGGTGTCCTCGGTGCCGAAGCCTGAGAGCACTACTGTGCGTTTGTCAGCCTTGCCATCGCCATCGGTATCCTTGAGAAAGAGAATCTCGGGGGAGTTCGCGACATAGGCGCCGCCATCGGCGGGCATCACTGCGGTGGGAATGTGGAGATTATCGGCGAAGACCGTGCTCTTGTCTGCCTTGCCATCACCATTGGTGTCCTCAAGGATGAGCACACGGTCATTTTCCTCGGCCCCAGGGACGATGTGCGGATACATGCCACTGGAAACGAGCCAGAGTCGCCCCTGGGTATCGAAGTTCATTTGCACCGGCTTCGCGATCATGGGATCGGAAGCAAACAGCTCGATCTGCATACCTTCGGGCAAATTGAAGGCGGCCTGCTGTTTGGTGGGGTTCGGGTCGGGAATATCCTTGAGTCCACGCTGAGCGTGAGCAGCGATGACACCGAGCGACAGGGTAAGTAGAATACGTGTGATCATTTACTTGGTAGCGAGAGTGCTTTGTTTGAGAGTTTCGATTTCCTTTTCACGCTCGGCAATGAGCGGGTCGAACATGGGTAGTTCCTTGACGTTTTGGCCCTGCTCGTGCTTACGGAAAAGTCGCAGGTAAGTTTCGTTAGCGGGTCGCCACTGGTGGAAAAACAGCTTGTTTTTGGCGATGATGTTCTTGCGCAATTTGACACCGCTTTCACATTCGAGCTGATGGTTGGGAACCGGGGTGAGTCCGAGTGCCTTGACGAATTTTGGAGCGACAGTGAAATACCCCTGCTCGGTGAAATGCAGGCCGTTGCTTGTCTGCCCCTTTACTTCGTCCCCGAGGACCGTGAAAAAGTCAGCAAAGCCAAGTTGTTTCTTTTTAGCTAGCTCAGCAATCGCCTTGGAATACACGGCCAGTCGTTTGTTGTGCTCGTTCATGTTTGGCATGGGGGCATTCAGCGTCTCCGCCGGAGGTGGTGAAACGAGAATGATGGCACGCGGGTTGGAGGCCTTTTTGATCATATTAAGAAGCCGATCATATCCCGCAATGAACTCTGCCAGCCCCTTATCCCCTTCGAATGCGGCGACGGCACCGTAGCAGACGATCACGACATTCGGTTTTAATCTAACCAAATCAGCTACGAGGCGATCGAAGCCTTCCTGTGGAGGGCCGAAATAGCTGCGAGCATGGCCGAACACCGTGTCCCCGCTCCAGCCAAGGTTGCGGAATTTGAGATTCTTTTTGTCAGCCGCCAATGTGAGGCTGGTTTCGATATGTCCGTAGTTATGAGCCCGCTCAATAACGGTATTGCCCAATAGAACCACCATGTCGCCATCTTCAAATGAATCGGCATCCAGCCGAAGTACAGATAGCAGCGCGATTAATAGTATTTTTCTTGCAAGCATCGGAGGCATGATTCCGTTTACGGCAAATGAATCAAGGATGTTTCCGCAAAATAGTCGTCATCCACCAAAAAACCTAACCCGAGATAGTGAACTCGCCTGCTACGGTGCAATTAGGCATCGTGCGTTGAAGTTTTTCATGAAGCTCGGGGAAGTTGTAGAACTCGGACTCACCGCGAACGAGCACACAGCTAGTTGCAAATTGTGACATGACCTTCAAGCTTGTCTCATCGGCAACCAGTGGCGCATCAAGCACGACCAGATCAACGCATTGCTGTGCATTGCAAAGAGTTTCCAAACAGAGCAACGGGATGCGTTTCCAAGCATCATCGGTGATGAAATAGAGATTAGGCTCATCCGTTGTGAAAGGTGAAAGGAGATCATCAACTGACTTGGTTGGATGTCCGTGACCTGGCTGGTAATTCCCCTTGCGGAGCCGCGGCTCAATCGACGGAACCAATTTCTCGCTGCTCACTAACAGAGTGGTCAGCCCCTGTCTGCATGCAGCGAGGCAAACAGCAGCAGCAGTGAGCGTTTTTGTAGGGTTAGGTCTCTCACTAGTAATGATCAGACCTCCGCCGGGCTGATTGGTCTGGATGGTTTGCGTGACAAAGCGGTTGAGATCGACGCCTGACCGTGTTGAAAAATCGGTCACATTACGCACCCATGGCCCTGCATCCTTGCCGCCGATGGGTGGGAAGGAAACCAGAGTGGCGAATCCTGGGTTATAGGCTGGCTGTGCGTATGGATCAGGTTGCAGTGGTTGGTTGGCATATTCTGGGTAAACGGGTAAGGTGCGCGCTGGGTCGATAGGCGCTTGGATTTCATCCACCTCTTCATCGTTACTTTGTTTGCTCATTTCCAGAAGCCGCTGACCGAATCCTAGAGTGAGCGGGATACCTAAGAAACAGCTTCCGAATGCGACGACCGAAACCACAGCAGAGAGGGGCTTGCTGGGAAATACTGGGT
>JARFPV010000290.1 GCA_029288115.1 Akkermansiaceae bacterium
GGCGAAGGAGGCAAGCGGATGGAAAAAGCTGACGCTCGACCCTGATACACGCGCAGTTACTAAGCTGGCAGAAAACATGCGACTCGATCTCGGCGGCATCGCCAAGGGATACGCCGCCGACGGCATGCTTACCATTTTGAATAAAAAAGGCATCACCCGGGCAACCATCGTCGCCGGCGGTGAAGTTTTGTTAGGTGATCCTCCCCCAGATAAAGACGGTTGGGACGTCACGCTGAAAACACTTGATACACATCACGCGGTGTCACCTAAAACACTCACGGAAGCAAACTGCGCTATCTCCACCTCCGGCGATCTTCACCAGTCAATCATCATCGGAGAAAAGAGTTATTCCCATATTGTCGATCCCACCACGGGCCTCGGGCTTACCCGACGCATCTCCGCCACCGTCATTGGACCAAACGCAACACTAACCGATGCCCTGGCGACCGCGCTCTGTGTTAACCCCGAAATCAGGTATGATGGAACCGACCATATTTTGGTTTTTATGGATGCTGACAAAGTCATACGAACCAAGTATTTCGAGACCCGGTTGCCCCGCAATCGCGGCACCAATTGAACATGTGGGACAACGGACTCTCTATCAAAAATTGTCTGCGAGATGTTTTTCTCCTTTTATGCCCATGCCCAAAACCATACCCTCATACTACCTATCAAAACCGATCTCTGACAATTCAAGCATGAACGACAACCCCAACAATCTTTCCTGTTAGTGATGAGAGCCCTACTCGACAAATTACGGCTCAAGTGGTTCCTTGCAACACGGAGTCTCCGCTACATGGAAGACTTCAACGAAATCTCCCTGCGGATATACCTCAATCACGCGAAGGTTATTCATTATCGGCGCGGCAAACCTGTCTATTCGCTCTCAACACCTGCACTTTATTCAAAACCTGCGGCAAACTTCATTTCGCGGACGCTTTACCGATCCATACAAAATCGGAACATCCCCAACTTGATGAGTTTTGCTGTGAACGATGCATGTGATGCTGCGTGCGAACACTGTAGTTTTTTTGCGGCAGTGGAAGAGCCGGGTAGAAAAATTCTTAGCTTGGATCAAGCCACGGCAATGATTGGTGAGGCCCAGGAACTCGGCGTCTCCATCATCAACTTTGTCGGCGGTGAACCACTACTACGCAAAGATCTCCCGGAACTCATCCGATCCGTCGACAAGGATCTTTCGACGACCGTTCTCTTCACCAATGGCTCACAGCTCGAAGCCCGTGCCAAGGAGCTATGGGATACCGGCCTCGACAGTGTTTACGTTAGTATCGACGCTTCCGAGGCCGATGTGCACGATACGTTCCGTCGCAGCCCCGGGCTGTTTGAAAAAGCGCTCCGCGGGATCAAGGCTTGCCGTCGAATCGGATTTTCGACTGGTTTTTCCGTCACAATGACCCCCGAATCATGGCGAGATGGCGAACTGGACAAGATCATCGAACGGGCGCGGAAGTGCGGGGTTCATGAAGTTCTCGTTTTTGACGCCCTACCCACTGGGCGCTATAAGGACCGCGACGATCTCGTGGATAACGAGGGGTGGGTTGATGAAATGATCCGATCCGTCGATCACTACAACCGTGACTCAGCATATCCCGGTGTTGTATTTTTCTCCTACATTACTAGCCACCGCAGTGTTGGGTGCTCATGTGGGACCAGCTATTTCTACGTCTCACCCTACGGCGACATGATGTCCTGTGATTTCAATCATGCTAAATTCGGCAACGTGATCGATGAGCCGTTGTGGAAAGTCTGGGAGCGGCTCACTACCACCCCGGGATTTTGCGAGGCGAAGTGGGGTGGCTGCAAGATCAAGGACTCCGAGTTTCGTGAACTTGAAGAGGTCGATTCAGGCGCATGCCAATCATGTTGCTCGAGCACCCAAACAATGATTCGCAAAAATACCAAAGAAATAACCACACCATGATTACCCCGATGACCCTCGCGCACTGCACTTTTGAGAAGCACAGCACCACGGCTACACTCGCATTCGACATCATCGTGCTTGCTGCCTGCACTCTGGCTCTCTTCCTTCTGCGTAAACACACGCAGCACTTCTGGCGACATGTGCTTGCGATGGCCGTGGGTATACTCATCTTCGAAATGTTCACCGGACCGATGTGGCTCAATCAACGCCTCGGTAAGTTTGCTTACTTTTATACCGATGTGAGTTGGATCCTAACAGTCGGATGGACAACGATGATTCTGGGAGTTGTTTTACTTGTTGATCGATGGAAACCAGAATGGAGTGCAACAAAGAGATACTTCACTTATCTGGGAGCATTGTTACCGCTGGTGCTTATCGCGGAGATTATTGTGGTGAATATGGGCATTCGCAGTTACGCGGCGGAAGTGTTGGCTGCCACAAGCGGGGTCATGATTTTCAAGGTGCCAATCGAAGTGCTCTACTA
>JARFPV010000344.1 GCA_029288115.1 Akkermansiaceae bacterium
GGCGAAGCTGGACACCCTGATGATCCTGCCTGTTGCCGCAGTGGACGAGCAAAACGTATCTCACAGTTTCCAGTTTCCACTCCGCTTTACCATCGAGCTGATCGCAGCCGATGGGGCGAGCCGAATGATTGCGGATTACTCCCAGAATGACTACCCGACCCCGGGGCTAGAGCCTCAGATATTCCCTTGCCCGCCGGAGTTCGAGGTGCAGACGATCCGTTTCACCGCCCTGCGCCTGAGAAGGAATCCCCAGGAAGCATCCGATAATTTTTATATGACCCTGGGTGAAGTGCTCGCCTTTTCCGGGGAATGGAACGCAGCGCTGAATGCGGAGGTCCGGACGGAATCCTCCAAGCCTGTATCGCTCACATGGCATCCCTCCTTTTTGGTGGACGGGTTCTCCAATTACGCATCTGTCGAACTCGATATTGATCGTCCACACATAAATATATCGACAAGAAATGACCAACTAACAGTCACGTTCGATTTGGGAGAACAGGTGGTAGCCGATGAACTAAGGATCTGGCCGATCGACTATTCACCCAATCACAGCCACACTGGCTCGCATGGTCAGGGGTTCCCGCTCAGCCTACAGCTTGAAGCCGCGTTGCAACCCGATTTCTCGGATGCGCAAGTCGTCTTTCGTGATGAGAATTTCCCACGACCCAACGTCGGCCCGCTGATGAGGGCGCTGACCCCGGTCAAGGGGCGCTATCTGAGACTCACAGCGCGGAATGGATACCAGCACCCTGGGGATAGCAATACGGGTATAGGCTTTGCCGAGCTGGAGCTTTTCCAGCAGGGAAAGCTACTCTCCCGGGGAATTACTCCAAAACTCACTGGCTGGGGAGGAAGGAAATTCGCCTCTCGACTCACCGATGGTTTCAGTAAAACGGGGCGCATCCACCCGCTCAAGAATTGGATGCTACAGGTTGCCCGCAGGGCAGCTCTGGAAAAACGCCACGCTGATCTGAGCCTGGCGCTTGATTCGGTTCATGCCCGCCAGTCTGCCACGCTCCGCTGGGCTGGCATTTTCCTGGCAACTTTGATAGGCGTGTTCTTTTTGTTCTTTTTCATCTCCCGTTACCGGAATGAAAAACGCCTGCACCGCATGCGCGACGATATTGCCGGGGATCTGCACGATGAGGTGGGAGCCAACATCAGCAGTATCGCTGGCACGGCCGAAATCCTCCAAGAAACACTGCCCGATGCCACTCCGAAACAGAACAAGCTTTTTGGCGACATCATCCGAACCGCGCGCCGCACCGCCAGAGAAACCAACCGGCTCATCCAGTTTCTTGAACGGCGGCGGATGGATGGTGACCTCATCGTCCAGATGGAAAGCACTGCCCGCCAGCTTCTGCCCGACACCGAGCACCAATGCCACTGGCAGGGTGCCGAGATTTTCAACCGTCTGCCCTCGGCAAAAAAGTGGGATTTGCTCCTTTTCTTTAAGGAAAGCCTGCACAACATCGTCAAACACTCCTATGCAAGCATAGTGACTGTGGATGGATCCGCCTCAGGCGGGGTGCTCACCCTTAGTGTCCACGACAATGGCACGGGTATTTCCGACAAAGTGGGGACTCCGGCCCACCTGAAACTGCGCGCACGCAAACTGAAAGGCAGGCTATCGGTGCAATCATCTCCTGACGCCGGCACAACCATCCGACTAGTCATGAAAATCCCACGTTCCTAGCCCCCATGATTGAAATACTCATCGTCGAAGACAACGCCGCCTACCTTGACACGCTCAAGGAGATGATCGAGCCCACGGACGATATGACGTTCCACACTGCCTGGCGCAGTGCGGAGTCCGCCGTTCGCGCCATGGGCCAAGGAGGTTTACCAGCTGACGCCCTGCTCTTGCTCGATCTCCATCTGCCGGGAAGTGGGGGGCTTTCCATCATTCCCGCATTTCGCAAGGCATGCCCTGAGGGTAATGTGGTCGTGCTTACCCAGAACGACAACGAGCTCGTTGTGCTTGAGGCTATTCAGGCTGGGGCCGTCGGTTACCTACTCAAGAACCATCCGATCGCCCAGCTGCGCGCTGCGATTCGTGAAATTCACGGCGGCGGCAGTGTCATTGATGATAAGTTTTCGCGCTATTTGCTGCAAGCATTAGGTGGTCGCACCGAGGACGAGCAACAGGTACTCAGCCCCCGCGAGCACGAGGTGCTGGAACTCATGGCGACAGGCATGGTCAAGAAGGAGGTAGCCGAGCAGCTCGGCATCAGCTACCACTCAGTCGCCCTCTACACGCGTAACATCTACAAGAAACTCGAGTCACCTAACATCACTGCCGCCGTTGCCACAGCCATCCGCAGAGGGTTGATCTAACACTAATCCCTCTGCTTAAAACAGAACAGACTGCTTGTGTGTTGGCAGTTCCTCAGCCTATGGCTACTTCTTGTCGGTTGAGAAGTATTCGTGGTCTTTATTTCCAGCGGAAAAGATGTAAGCAATCAGGTCGCTGAGCTCATCTGGGTTCAGCGTATAGATGAGTGCGGGTGGCATGTGAGACACTTGGTGATGTTTTTTGCTCTTCACATCTGCCGCCT
>JARFPV010000375.1 GCA_029288115.1 Akkermansiaceae bacterium
AGGAGACGATGACGGAGTTGCCGTTGATGGTGGCTGTGGCGGGGACAAATTTTTCGTCGGCGCCTGCGATGGTGAACTCGGTGAGTGGTTTGCCGTCGCGTGATTTCAGTCCGCCGGAGGTGTGGGCGAAGCTGAGGTGGATTTTGTCACCTTTGACGGCCATGAATTCGTAGAGTGGGCCGGAGTAGATGACGTCTTTTTTACCGTAGGTTTTGGCGAGTGCCCAGAGTGCGAGTCGGTCGCCGACGTCGTGTTTATTGCGTGGGTGGATGTCGTTGATGTTATCGACCAGGTCGGTGGTGACGGCCATGCCGGTGTGGGGGATTTTCAGGGTGGCGACTTGTGCTTCCCAGAGTGCGGGCAGTTGTCCATCGGCGTAGCGTTTGTTGCCCCACGGGGCGATTTGCACGAAATAGAATGGCATGTTGGGGTTCTTGAAGGCGCTGCGCCAGCCGGTGATGAGGTCTTTCATTTTGCCGGTGTAGGCGAGGCCATTTTTGTTGATGACGTTAGTTTCCCCCTGATACCAGATCACACCGCGCACCGCGAATTTAGTGATCGGTGCGATCATGCCGTTGTACATGTTGCCGGATGATTTTTCGGTAACGGTCCATGGCTCGATGGGAGAGCCACCCCATGAGCTGTTGATGAGGCCGACGGGAACACCGACTTCTTTTTGGATTTTTTTTCCGAAGTGGTAGAGCACAGCGGAAAAGTTAGGGATGTTTTCAGGGGTGCATGTTTTCCAGGCGGTTTTGACGTCCTCGGCCGGTTCTTTGGTGCGTGTTTTGGGGATGTGGAAGAGTCTGATGTTAGGGTGCTTGGCTTTGGAGACAAACTCCTTACCGTTCATGGTGCCCTGGAGCCTCCATTCCATATTTGATTGTCCGGAGCCGAGCCAGACGTCGCCGATGAGGATGTTTTTGAGAACGATCTCATTGTTACCTTTGACGGTGAGCTGGTGGGCCTTGCCGCCGTCGGCGGGCATGCTGGGCAGTCCGGCGAGCCATTTGCCATCGTCGCCTGCAGTGACGGTCTTGGAGTTTTCACCCAAGCTCACAGTGACTTTTTCTCCTGCATCGGCTGTGCCCCAGACGTGTTGTGGGGCGTTGCGCTGGAGGACCATGTGATCGCCAAAGACGGCGGGCAGGGTGACATCGGCGAGTGTAGGAAGCGAGGTGCCGAGGAGGGAGAGGAGCGCGAGCGTGGAGGTGTGGTTCATGGGAGTTTAAATACGTATTAAATGGGTGGAGTTTTCAGAGTCAGGGGGATGTGTATGGTTATTTGTTTTTCAGCATGCGTTCGCGGGCGTGTTGTTCGGACCATTTTGTGGGGTCGTCTTTGATTTTGTTCCATTCTTCCACGGTGATCCAGCCGATGCCGAATGGTCGGCGGGCGTGGTTGCCTCGTGCTGAGTGTGGGAAGACGTGTTCTGGGGGGCGGACGGGTTTGGCGGGTTCTGCCATCTCGCTGAGCCATGTGTCGTAGCGTTTGGCCATGGACTGGACGACGTCCGGGTGTTTTTTTGCCAGGTCGGTGGTTTCGCTGGGGTCGGTTTCGATGTTATAGAGTCGCCAGTTTGATTCATCGCGGAATTTGACGATGCGCCATTGTTTCCAGCGGGTGATTTGTGATCCGTGGGTGTTCCAGTGGAGGATGCGGTCGGGGTCGGGTTTCTCCTTTCCTAACAATAGCGGCATGAGGTCCTTGCCTTCGCAGTGTTTGGGGAGGGGTGTTTTGGCGATGGCGGCTGCGGTGGCGTAGAAATCGATGGTGGTGGCCATGCCGGCGTAGGATTTGCCGGCGGGCAGGGTGCCGGGGAAGGAGACGATGGTGGGCATGCGGTAGTTGCCTTCCCACTGGAGGTTGGCGCGCATGACGCCACGTTTGCCGCCGCGGAATGGGAGTGGTCGGTGCTGGGCTGCGGGGTCGCCTCCGTTGTCGCTACCGAAGAGTATGATGGTTTCGTCGTCGATGCCCATTTCCTTGAGTTTATCGAGCATGCGTCCGATCTGGATATCCAGGCAGTGCAGGGTGGCACGAAGGTAGTGGCGTGGCGGGCGTTTGCCTTCGTGGTTCGGGTAGAGTTTTTCGAGGTATTTCTCCGGCACCTCATGTAGTGGTGTGTGTACGGCGAGCGGGACGTAGTAGAGGAAGAATGGTTTATCTGACTTCGCGTGCCGGGTGATGAAATCTACTGCGTAGTCGCCTTCGGTTTCGGTCAGGTAGGAGTTATCGACGCCGATGTACCATGAGTTATGGCCTTTGCCGTCGACGGCTTTTTTCCGGGGTGTTTGTTTCGCGGCTTCCATGAATCCGCGGTCGAGTGCGCCCTGGTCCCAGCGGCCGATGTCCCATTTTTCAAAGCCGATGAAGCCGGTGTGGTTCGGGTAGAGTTTTTGAAGGTATTGTTCCGGGACTTCGTGCAACGGGGTGTGCACGGCGAGCGGGACGTAGTAGAGGAAGAAGGGTTTGTCTGTTTTTCCGTGGCGGGAAATGAAGTCGACCGCGTAGTCGCCCTCGGTCTCGGTGAGGTAAGAGTCATCGACACCGACGTACCATGAGTTGTGGCCTTTGCCGTCGGCTGCCTTTTTCCGGGGTGTTTGTTTGGCGGCTTCCATGAACC
>JARFPV010000388.1 GCA_029288115.1 Akkermansiaceae bacterium
CTGTTCACCTTGGTGACTCCTCCACGCTGGCAGAAGCTACGGATGGCTGCAGGTGGGTAACCACGGCGCCGCAACCCGGAAATGGTGAGCATGCGTGGGTCATCCCAGCCGCTGACATGGCTTTCATTAACGAGCTGGAGAAGCTTGCGTTTGCTCATCACCGTGTAGCTTACGTTCAGGCGGGAGAATTCGATCTGGCGCGGCTTCGCAGGCACCGGGCAGTGCTCGATAAACCAATCGTAAAGAGGACGGTGGTTTTCAAATTCAAGACTGCACAGCGAGTGCGTGATATGCTCGTGTGCATCTTCGAGCGGATGCGCAAAGTCATACATCGGGTAGATGCACCAGTCGTCCCCGGTGTTGTGATGAGTGGCATGAACGATGCGGTAGAGGATCGGGTCACGCATATTCATGTTGGATGACGTGAGGTCGATCTTGGCTCGCAAGACCATGGCACCCTCGGGGTGCTCACCAGCTTTCATTTCCTCAAACCGGGCGAGGCTCTCCTCGGCAGGGCGCTCACGGAAGGGCGATGGGGTCCCGGGTGTGACCACATCACCACGGTTCTTTTTAATTTCCTCGGGCGTCTGCTCATCGACGTAGGCGAGCCCCTCGTTGATCAGGTGCTTGGCGCAATCGAAGAAAAAGTCAAAGTAGTCACTGGCAAAGTAGAGGTGCTCACCCCAGTCGAAGCCGAGCCATTGGACGTCGCGCTTGATGCTCTCAACGTATTCGGTTTCCTCCTTTTCAGGATTGGTGTCATCAAACCGCAGATGGCATCGGGCTCCGACGGCGGCATTCTCCTGAGCGATACCAAAGCTGATGCAGATCGCCTTGGCGTGACCGATATGCAGGTATCCATTCGGTTCCGGCGGGAATCGAGTGATCACCGTGTCGTGTTTTCCGCTAGCCAGATCCTTGGCGATAATGTCGCGGATGAAGTCTGTGTTCTCCTTGCTCATTTAGTTGCGCGTTTTTTAGACGGAATTTTCAGGATGAACAGGATTTTTCGTAGCGAAGCCCGACTGTTATCCGTCTTTCTGAAGAAAAGTTTGCACCATTTCCATCACCTCGGGCTCGGTTGCAATAAATGTATGGTCGCTGTCGATAACATGAAACTCGTTCATGCCATCCACTTTGCCGCTTTGAACCGAGACGATGCCGTCGTTTTCAGCATCAAGAAATGTGCGGAAAAAGGGGATGCTGCTGCGTTTGCCCATGATGACCGCGGTGTCCGTGTGCTCGGGCACAGGAGGGGCATCGATGTGATCGGTTCCAAGTGCCTTGCCGGCGGGGCCGAGTGTGGATCGGAGTGGCGGGCAGTGCTCGATCCAGTCGATGATTTCGCTGCCTTGATTGGGTGGCGCCAGCATGACCACGCGACCGGTTTGTTCAGGCGGGATGATGGGCAGCAGATTGCGGGTGATGATGCCACCTAGCGAGTGGGTGACAAAATGAACCCTGCGCTTACCGGCATGAAGCCGGATGGTGTTGTGGACAAGCTCTGTGAGTTCATCAATGGGTTTCCGAAACGAGGGGTAGGGGATGTTGATGGTGTGGTAACCTTGCTGGTGAAGATGTTTGGCCAATGGATCCATCGCCCAGATGCTGCGCCATAGACCGTGGAGAAGGATGACCATTTCACCATCGGCTTCACGCACAATGGGTTTGTGCCACGGCATTGGCGGGCGTAGCACTCCCCAGCGATTGATTATTTTTTTGCGAGCCATGGGATGATTATAGCACAGGTTATGTACGCCTGATAATTGATAATGTGCAGGCGATGATTGATATGGTCGATGCAGGCCGAGGCGACCGGGAGGTCGCCGCCACATTTAGTAGTCCTCCACGGGGGAATTCTTCGCAGCTGGGTTGTCGCTATCATTCTTAGCGGCTTCTTCACCTAAGACGTCGATGCGCAACTGCATGGTGTCGGCATCGATGGCGTCCCACTCCTTCATACTGAATTTCAGTGGTCCGGAGAGCCTTCTTTTCATCTTCTCGATGCGGCGTAAAGAGTCGTCTATGGAACTGCTCGGGATTTCCTTGAGATGATCGAGGGCAGTTGTAGCGGTGTCAATTTGGTGGCAAATCATCGCCATGTCATTGCCTGCGGTGATGGCGAGCTTCACATCAGGGCCCCGGCCATAGGTGTTGATGATGGCGCCCATATCAAGGTCATCAGTCATGATGACACCTTCGTATCCGAGCTGATAACGCAGTAAATGGGTCAGGAGATTTCTCGACAGGGAGCCTGGGAGACCGGGCGATTCTGCATCGATGTTAGAAAAGTGCACGTGGCAGCTCATGATGGCATCGAGCTCCGGCATCAGAGTGGTGTAGGGACTGTCTCTTATACACATCTCCGAGCCCACGAGACATATC
>JARFPV010000433.1 GCA_029288115.1 Akkermansiaceae bacterium
ACTGTTAGGGTCGTCTTAATTGGCGGCGTTTGGTGAAATTTGCCAATTGGTTGAGGAGTGGCTATAAACTGTCCCGTTCGACGTGATCACAGCGCACGGTCTGTCGGGCTCCATTTTAGGCAGGCTGAATACCTGTCTCCCTCCAACAACCAACCCCAAAACCCAACAACATGAAAAAAACATTACTACTTGTTGCACTATGTGCAGCATTCCCTGCGGCAGCGTTTGCCCAGACCGGTGTCCTGGCACACTGGGACTTCAAAGACGGCTGGACAGGTTCCAGTTCTCTCAAGCCTGAGGACAACGGAATCGACTGCGTTACTCCCCATAATGTCTATCCCGAGGGCCTCGGCTATAGCTGGAGTACAAATGATAGCGAAGATAACTCACGCTACGGTGCTAACTGCTTCGGAAGCTGGAGTGCCGACGACTGCGTCATCTTCGGTGTGGACTTCGCCAATGAAGCCGTTGCCAATGTATCGGCAATCAACTTCGATGTGGGCAATTACGGTGAATCGAATCCGATCAATCAGATTGCCTTGCGCATCTGGAAGAATGGCACTGAAATTACTACCTCTGGTCAATTCGTGAAGAATTTTGACAATGGAACGTCCACTGGAACCTGGACTGGAAACCCATGGACAGCTAGCTCAGATACTACTTTCGATGTCAGCAGTCTTGGAATCAACAGTGCCGCTGGCAGCTCAGACAGCTACGAGTTTGCGATCTTCGTGACTGATACTGACTACCAGAGTAATGCCCGCATTGCTCTCGATAACTTCCGTGTCATCGGACATGTCACTTGTGTGCCTGAGCCTTCATCTGCCGCCCTCATGGGTCTTGCAGGCATGGCGCTGCTCATTCGCCGCAAGAGATAAAGTAAGCATACGACAGTCTGTTTACACAGTTGCATTTTGAAAAATCCGCAGTTCCCTCACGGGGCTGCGGATTTTTCTGGCTGCGGGTTTATCTGGGGGACTTTAGCCTCGACATTTCAGCGGGGGATCACGATATTGTCCACTCATGCGCACAGGAATTCTCTGCCTACTGATGCTTGCTTGTTCGGGACTTTCCGGACTACTCGCCGCTGAAAAAAAGCACATTATTCTCTGCGGTGGTCCCGCGCTGAGAAAGTGGGAGGATTTACGCGTAGAGAGAGATCAGCACGACCGCTGGTGGGCCAATTTTATCCGTGCATCCACTCTGAGAATGGTCGAACTGCGCCGTGCCTACGGGCCTGATGCCGCGATTACTTGGATCGTCTATCGTCCAGGATATGTGAAACGCGGCAGGGAGGATGGTAAGCCTTACACCACATGGATCAGTGAGCTTGCTGCTAAACGCAAGGTGACCCTGATTTGGGTCAGCACCGGTCCTCAGTCGATTTCGGCGATCAATCGTCACCCTTCTAAATCAGTTGTTACCTTCGACTTTTTTGGTCATTCTAACAAACACTGTTTCCTGCTCGACTACAGCGCGGAAATCATCGGTTCGAGCAAGGCATGGATTCACGAAAATGACCTCATCCGAATCCGTCGAGGGATTTTTGCTCGCAATGCCTACTGCAAGAGCTGGGGATGTCACACCGGCGAAAGCATGAGCGCACTTTGGAAACGTGCCACGGGCCATGTAATGATCGGTGCCAAGGGCAAGACCGACTACCGAGCCTTGAGTCACGGGAAGATGCCTACCGTTTCGGGTAGTTGGGTGCGGTAGTAACTAAAGAAATTTTTCAATTACTTATCTATGAAATACGAAGAACTTGCCAGCTTGCACGCATTGCCGTTTTTTGAGCTGCTTAAGAAAGCCCGCTCCGTCCACGAGGAAAACTGGCCTGAGAACGAGGTACAGCTCTGTACTCTGCTTTCCATCAAGACCGGTGGATGCTCTGAGGATTGCTCATACTGCTCTCAGTCGGCCCGCCATAGCTCTGGCATCGAGATCGAGCGATTGATGGAGAAGGACGCCATCATGGAGCGCGCCCAGGCGGCCCGTGCCAGTGGCTCGACACGATTCTGTATGGGGGCTGCCTGGAAAGGTGTGCGTAAAGGCACCAAACGATTTGATCAGGTGGTCGATATCATTGGTTCTGTTTCCAGCCTTGGCATGGAAGTCTGTGTCACTCTCGGCGAGCTCGGTTCCGAGGAGGCGATGATTCTCAAGGAGGCGGGTGTCACGGCATACAACCATAACGTTGACACTTCTCCCGAGCACTATCCGAACATTGTTACGACGCACACATACGACGACCGGCTCAATACCATTCGCCACGCGCAAGACGCCGGGATGAGCATTTGCTGCGGCGGAATTTTAGGCCTGGGAGAGAACACCAAGGATCGCTTGAGAATGATTGAAGTCATTTCCGAGTTCAACCCGCAGCCTGAGAGTGTGCC
>JARFPV010000506.1 GCA_029288115.1 Akkermansiaceae bacterium
CCGCAGAAGCAGTCAATCCCGACAGGAGCAAATGAAGATAGGTAAGTGGCTTTTTTATCACGTTGGAATAGGTTGTGTGTTTTATGCTTGGTAATCGTCGCAGCTAACGATGTCAACCGCATGCACCCGAACCGCAACATCATTTGCGTCTTCGTGACAAACGATGAGGTTATTCGGTGGTGAGGTCATGACGATTAACATATACTGATGGACGACGTTGGTTCTGTCCGCTCTTTGGCAGCTTGGAAAGCGGCTTGCTGGCCGGTTTGTCAACCCATGAGAGGATGCTCACGGTCATATTGGGAATGCCACCTCAAACCTGAGGTGGCGAACACCCTGGATACTCGACCGACTGGCATCGGCTTTCTTGGGCAATCCGGTCATGTGGCATTCCATTATTCGGAAGGCGGAAAAATGCCCGCACCCCAGGTGACTCTGCCGAGGCGAACGCAGCCCCCAACTTCCCAAGACCCAAATGTCTGGCTTTTTATCTTCCAACAGCTTTAAAAGAGCATCATTTCCAGTCATCAGTCTAAATCATCTCAAGACGACGGCGCAGTTCTGCCTGTTGCTCCTCGGCGTTAAAATCAGGGAATTGATTACGGATTCCCATCATCGTCCAACTACAGGCATCTTCAAACAGGTCGGCACCTGCCAGAAATTTTTCGGCAAGCGACATACGCCGAGCCTGAGCGACTTTGGTGTCATAGCAGGCTTTGGCTTCCTGCATGATTTGCTCGGAGGTCGTTTGCATAGGTAGAATCTACTCTTCGAGGGAATAATTTCCATGCGAATAAAAGGGTTCAGGCACACAGGGTGATCAAGATGACATGGGAGCGTCATTCCAAATCCACCCTTGCATCGTTGCTTAGGATTGCTTAAGTATGCCGAGTCGCCTCTCGGCAACACCCTTTTCCCCTTTGATTCCACCCCATGGACGAACTTGATTTCACAGAGCCTGACGATTCCGCCGAGCACCAGAGCCTGGGCGATATGTATTCGGACTACTTCCTGGATTACGCCAGTTACGTTATCATGGAACGTGCCGTTCCGCATTTGGCGGACGGGTTGAAGCCTGTGCAGCGCCGGATATTGCATTCAATGCGTGAGCTGGAGGACGGTCGCTACAATAAGGTGGCGAACGTTGTGGGCAACACGATGAAGTACCACCCGCACGGTGACACATCCATTGGTGATGCCATGGTGCAGCTGGGGCAGAAAGAGCTGTTAATTGATACCCAGGGAAACTGGGGGAATGTGCTGACGGGTGACAAGGCGGCGGCACCGCGGTACATCGAGGCGCGTCTCACACCATTTGCACTTGAGGTTGCCTTCAATCCAAAAACGACCGAGTGGACACGCAGTTATGACGGTCGGAACAAGGAGCCGGTCACGCTGCCGCTTAAGTTCCCGCTGTTGTTAGCCCAAGGAGTGGAAGGCATTGCCGTGGGTCTCGCCTGCAAGATGCTGCCGCATAACTTTATTGAATTGTTAGAGGCGTGTATTCAGGCGCTGAGGAAAAAACCATTCGAGCTGCTACCCGATTTTCCGACGGGTGGCATCATGGATGCGAGCAACTACAACGATGGCTTGCGTGGTGGCAAAATCAGGGTGCGTGCCGAGATTCAGATTGAGAAAAAGCGTGTCCTGCGCATTACCCAGGTGCCGTATGGTGTCACCACAGGCGGGTTGATGGACAACATTGTCGCAGCCAACGAGAAGGGTAAGATCAAGATATCCAAGGTGGTGGATAACACCGCGGCCGAGGCTGACATCCTGGTGCACTTGCCGGCGGGAGCGGATCCCGAGGTGGCGCGTGACTCGCTGTATGCGTTCACCGACTGCGAAGTGTCCATTTCCCCGAATGCCTGTGTCATTCACGAAGGTAAGCCACGCTTCATGGGGGTGACTGAGATCCTCAAGCACTCGGCGAACCAGACCAAGGCGCTGTTGAAAATGGAGCTCGAGATCCGGCTTGGTGAGCTGAACGAGAAGTGGCATTTTTCTTCGCTTGAGAAAATCTTTATCGAGAACCGGATCTACCGCGACATCGAGGAGTGTGAAACGTGGGAGGCGGTGATCGAGGCGATCGACAAGGGGCTGAAGCCGTTCAAAAAACTGCTCAAGCGTGAGGTCACCGAGGAAGACATCGTCCGGCTCACAGAAATCAAGATCAAGCGGATTTCCAAGTACGACAGCTTCAAGGCTGACGAGGCGATCAACAAGTTGGAGGATGAGATTGCCGAGGTGGAAAAACATCTCAAGCAACTCACACGCTACGCGGTCGCCTACTTTAAAAACCTGATCAAGAAATACGGCAAGGGCCGTGAGCGCCGCACCGAGATCAGCACCTTTGACGTGGTCGACCGCACCCAGGTCGTTGCTGCGACCGAAACGCTCTACGTCAACCGCAAGGACGGATTTGCCGGCTGGGGGCTGAAGAAGGACGAGACCGTTGAGAAGTGCTCGAAGATTGACGACATCATTGCCTTTGATGGCGAGGGTGTGATGCGTGTTAGTAAGGTTTCGGACAAGGCATTCGTCGGCAAGCGCGTCCAGCACATTGCCGTTTTCCGCAAGGATGAGGAAAAAGTCTACTCGATGATCTATCGCGACGGCCGTCAGGGCGCGGTTTATGCGAAGCGGTTCAAAGTGGGTGGTGTGACCCGTGACAAGGAGTACGCTCTGACCAAGGGAACCAAGAACTCACGCGTGCTCTACTTTGCCGTGCACGATACGGAAGAGGAAAGCGCTGAGAATGTGGTGCTCGTTCTTCTGAAGCCGGCACCCCGATTACGCAGTCTGTCGCGCTTGTTCAGCTTTGGTGAGCTCGCCATCAAAGGACGAGGCGTCAAAGGAAACCTGGTGACCAAACATGCCGTTGACCGCGTGGTGCGGGCCCCGAAGGATGGTGGTGATCTGGAGCTGGAGTAGGTAGAGGGTAGGGTCGCGTATCCCTACGCGACCGGCTGATTGCAAGTGGCGACAAGTCGACAGATAGATTAGCTCAAACCCCGATTGAATACCTCAAACATCCGGTTTTCCGGGGACACAAAACCCTGCCATCAAATACCCCTGAGGCTTCTGAGGGAAATAATGCACCATTTTTCACAACAATCCTTGACGTAAGAACAGTATTAATGAACACTGTTCATATGAATAAGATCACCCTTGTCACTCGTTCTGTTGTTTTGTCGCTGAAAACCTTCGCCTGTCACATCCTCTATCGACTCCGGGGCGAGAAATACAATCCCGATCCTGGCCCACAATGGCAGCAGCTCGAGCTGCCGTTTACCCGCACACCTGTCAGGCGCTGGAATCGGTGAGTGTTGGTTTGCCAAAGGGCAAGTCCGCCAAGGGGAATACGGGTGTGATTTTTCCCGGTGTTTCTTGTTGGAATCTTTCGTGTACGGAGCGCGGACTTGCAGTCCGCATCTCCCTGTCACCCGAAGGATGTGCCCGCATGACGCACGACAGGAAGCTGGGGACTGCAAGTCCCCACTCCATAATAACGCTGGGAAAAAACCACACCCATTCATTGGACATCGGTATTCAGTTGACTAGAGTAGGTGCATGATACGGATCCTGTTTTGCGCAATCCTGCTGACGTTCGTGTTTCCAATGGACGCGGAGGCTGGCAAGTGGCTGGCATACGAATGTGAGCTGCTGGAGGATAAACATTTTGATGGCGACAGCTTCTGGGTGAAGACCGACCGAAAGAGCACCTACGTCTTCCGTTTATACGGAGTGGATTGCCCGGAAACTGACGATCGGTTTCCGGATCGTTTGGCTGTGCAGGCAAAGGATTTTAAAGTGCCGCAGAAGGATGTAGTGAAGTGGGGTGAGAAGGCTAAAAAGTTTACTGAAAAATTCCTCAGGAGAAAATTCACTGTCTATACGCGAAAAGAAAAGGCGCGAGGAGCCGGAGAAAAAATCAGGTATTATGCCATTGTCGTGAATGCCAAAGGTGAACGTCTTGACGAGGCACTGGTCAAAGCTGGCCTTGCCCGGGTTTTCGGTTTTCACGCCGAGTGGGATGAGCCGTTCTGGGGCGAGGCAAAGCTCAATCTTTCACGCAAATGTGATAGGTTTGATTTTGAGCGAAAATTAAAACGTCTTGAGAAAAAAGCGCAAAATGCGGAAGAGGGAGTTTGGGAAAAGTAGCAACTATATTGTTGAGTAATATTTTTTTGCTCTGGAATTGAGTAAAATCAGCAGTTTTCTAGCCACGGCGACGAGGGCTACTTTCGCAGGCTTTCCTTTCTCTCGAAGTGTCTGGTAAAAGTCTTTGAGCTGCGGATGGCATCTCGCAGCAACAACGGCGCACTGGTATAATGCGCATCGAACTCGCGTCCTTCCACCTTTGATTCGTCGCTGGCCTCTCATCTTTCCGCTGTCCCAGTTCATCGGTGCCAGGCCTGCCAATGTGGCAATTTTTTGACGGTTTGTACGGCCCAGCTCGGGAAGTCCTGTGAGTAATGCCAGAGCTCCCCGCTGGGCTACCCCTGTCTCCTTTTGCAACTCGGCGTATAGCCCGGCACTCTTTTTGTCCGACTGGATTTGATTTTCCAGCTCCTCAAGGTAGCTGTCGATGAGGTCAGTGAGATAGGCGATCGTGCTCCTTATTTCCTTCAGGATACCAACTTCGCGATAGTGATGGAGAGTGGCCTTCTGAGAGGCCCTTGCTTCGATGAGACTACGTAACCGGCTATGCCACTGCATGCTGGCTTCACGGGAGATCCAGGTCGATTCAAGAGGCTTCAAGTCCTCGCGTTCCTCGATGAAACGGGCGATCACAGCAGCATCGATGATGTCTGTTTTAGCAAGCAGGTTGTGACTTCTGGCAAAATCACGAACCTGGCGTGGATTAAGCTCACACACTTCATGGTTTTCTAACAATGCAGCTTTGACGAGATAATGATGGTAGCGACTGGTCGCTTCACATCCGAATCGCAGAGTCCTGCCGGAGCCGTCCTGAAGTTTGTCGATGAATAGCCTGATGTCCTCCGGGCTGTTTTCAATCTGGTAATGGTGGCCGTCGGCAAAGAAATCGACTTTGTCTTTGGCTACATCGGCACCTATGTAAAAGGTGTCGTGGTTTGTGTTGGTTTTTGGTATGTTTTGCATGGTTCAATAATTTGGTGTTGACGGGAAAGCCCCTCATTCCAAATCATTGTCTCCGCCTTGTGTACGAACACCGTGGTTGGTTTCAATTTGGCCACGCGTTCAGGCAACTATCCGAAAGGAATGAGGGAGGCGACAGGAGTGCTCACTCTACTTTACGATTCGCCATCATCCGGCCTCGGCCGGATGATGGGATCGAGGACAGCTCGAGCACCTCCTGCGCTTCCCTTAGCCATTTTAGCATAATGACCAATACACAAGGACAGCTTTGCAAGCTGTCGGCAACCCACTGCGTCCTTCGTAGCCTCTGGCGAAGTAGGATGGAATAATCGACCCAAGCCCGCCGCATTCACATATCCTGCCGACCCCGCAGGCGCGGGGTCCTATTATTGCGAAGCCCTCAGAAAAAATCACACCCGTATGCATCTGTCAGGTGTCGTGTGTAGAGCGATTGATTATTCCGCACTCTCGAACAATGGCTCATCGCCAAGGGTGTAAC
>JARFPV010000563.1 GCA_029288115.1 Akkermansiaceae bacterium
GTCCCGGCAACTGCACACTACCAATCTTTATCGTGCCTTCAGTGTCCTCTCCTAACAATGCATGGTCGTAGTCGAAACCATCCATATGGATGATGTCGAGCTGCTTGGATGTCGATACAAGTCGGAACTTTGCGTTGGTTATTTTTAAGTGCACGGGAAGTGCCTGCGGTGAGTTTTTTTTCTCAGCGACGGGTGCTCTGGGTGCAGGTTTAGTTGAAGGTTTTTTTTGTGGTGTAGGTGTATTCTCGGGTGTCGGTTTGTCAGGGTCAGCCGCCGGTGGTTGGGTAGCTGGTGGCTTGGGTGTTTGCAACGATGATGTAGGCTTCTGGCCATTGAATCCTGCGCTCCGGGATGCGATCGCCGCCAACATTTCCACACTCACAGTGAGTTCAGGAGAATCGATCTCAACGCTGTGTGGGCGAACTTGGCCACGTGCGAGCTGACGCCAATATGGACGGACGCGTATTTTTTGAACGGCCATGACCGGCTGATCCAACTGGTCACGCAGCTCCTTGGGCTGGAGCATTCGGGTGTTATAGAGGCTGATGCCATTCCATGGCGACCACGACATGCTGCCGATTTCCCATTCCTGGCCGGTGCGTTTTTTGAGCTCCGATTCTACGGCCCCTGTTCCCCAAGAGCTCCATAGCCAGAGGTTGGATATGCCGAACAGTATGATGGCGAGTGCACCACACCAACATAAGTAACGAAAAATACGACGCCTGACCGACGACCTTGGTCGAACGGCGTCTTTTTTCGAATCAGTGTCCGAGCTATCGGCCTCGCTGGCCATTTTTTACTTCTTTTTTGGCGGTGTGAAACGAATCACCAAACTCTTGTCAGCGAGTTTCAGGCCGGAAGTGCTTTCCTGTAATCGGTAGATGAGCAGGCAGTGTTTACCATCTTTGTATTTTCCGAGTGCCATGTTTTCCTTGGTGGAAATGAACTCGGTTTTTTTCTCGTAGCGCCACTCGTGTCCGGTCCACTCACCGAGGATGCTACGGGCCTCGGCATTAATGTCCTTAATGCGGCCAAGTTCGCCGTTGGGCGATTTGAAGGTGTCCTTCTTCGGATCGTAGCGGAGCAGCGAAACGGGCATGCCGACACCGCTGACGCGAATCATCCATTCGCCGGGTTTTGGTTCTTCGAGTCGCACGAGTACTTGTTGAACGACTTTAAATTCACGTTTGTCCCATTGTTTGAGGTAATCGGCATATTCCTCTTTGGTCAGTCCTAGTTTTTCGTGCCAGGGCAGAGGGATGCCGGGCTTTGCGGTTTTTGCATATTCCTTATGCCATTCTGGATCTGCCTTGGCAGCATCCTGCACCTTGAGAATGTATTTGTTGATTGCTTCGGGGGGCACAATCGCACCAACATCACCAGGAACGGCCGTATCTTTGGTTAGGAACTTTGCGAGTAGCTCAGGGGTTTTTTCGGCGGCCGTGGCGAGTAGGCACGATGAAAGCATACCGGCACAGATTGCTAGCGTGCGGACGAGAAGGACGATTGAGATTGGACGGGACATATCTGGAACAGATGGAAACAGGGTGAAAAGCGCGTGGTTGTTGGGAAAGTGCTAAGCGGAGACTAGACAGCGAGTTCACAAGTGCAAGCGTCAATCTGAGGGCACGCTGTCTGAAAAATTAGTAGCCCTACGGCTGAGATGAATTTTTCCTACCTGCTGCGAATGCGCGCAGCGCCATGCCGGCACCAGCAGCTACCATGACCAGAATCATCAGCAAATGCGTGGTTTTCATATCGAGAACGAAACGAATTCTGCTCAGAATTTCAATGGTGATCACCGCCAGGCCAAGCCCAGCGAGCCACCACGCCCATTTCTTCCCTGCATCAAAAAATAACACACCTACACCTATCAAAAACGGCACGAACACAATCCCCATGGATGTCGTTTCCATGCCTTGTCTGCCACGTCCGATCATGCCCGACATCCAACCGTATTGACCGGAGTGAACGCGGACCGAATCAAGAAAAAGATACATTCCAAGTGCCATCAGCACCAGCCCGCCTCCCATGAGAAATGAGCCCGATCCGCCTTCCGTTCCTCCAGGTTTCATAACAGCCAGTGTAGAGGATGATTGGTTGAATTCCAAGCAGGGAAATAGATCTCTGTCTGAGCACTATCGTTTGATACGGAAAACATGCTCGCCCGGCTTGTAGTAATTCAGTCGGTCTCGCGCGATGATTTCCAGATACGCGGGGTCTGTCTCGATGGCATTGAGCTCACGCTCCTTGGCGTCTTTGCGCTCGATGACGGATATCTCACGTTGCTCGACATCAGCCAGGTCTGCACGTTTTGCCTGGAGCTCGCGATAGGGTTTGAGAGCGGCGGCTAAAAATGCAGCGCAGGCGGTCAGCATAAGTCCACAAAACGCAAGCCGAACTCCGGCATTCATTCTCTGAGTGCGAGCGCGCACACGGCTGAACTCCCTTCCTTGGGATTTCTTTCTACGCTGGGTTTTGTTGCGCGATCTTGCCATGATGAATTGCTGGCGTGTATGCTAGGGCAATAGTTAAGAAATCTAAAGTAAAAAATCCACAGCCCTGATTGGGCGACGAATCTAAGCGGAATCTTGGTCGAAGCTTGCCGCTACTTGTGGTCGGCTGAGCACGATGAAGGTAAACACGCCGAGTACGGTGCCGATGGGCATGCTCAGGCAATTGATTCCCGCAACGATCATACAGAGCATGCGCGACCTGCGTTCGACGATGCGGCGCGCGACGATAAACTCGAGCACCGCAGATGTAAGGGTGATCAGGATGCAGAAAATGCCGATGCCAAGGAACATGCCGCCCATGGCTTGTAAGGCTTCGGTATCATGGCGCGAGCCTCCTGAAGGAGTGAAGTTACCTGACATCATCATGCCGCCCATCATGACGTAGATGGCGCCAAACAGCGTGGCAATGACCGAGAGCCCTGCCATGACATAGTAGCAAATGGAGAGCGTTTTAAGATGCCCTTGGTCTTGGTCAAAAACGCTGACTTCCTGAGGGGGCAGTCCCGCAGGTGGTTGTGGTGGTATCGGTGGTTGATTCACGGCAGTCATACTAACCTGCCATAAAATTGAGAGAAAGCCACAAAATGCCGAGCTGAGAATTGTAAATGATCGGTGCTTACCTTTGTTCTTGTGATCGTGCAGCGGGAATCTTAGCTTGCCGAGGAAACCATGAAATCATCACTCTGCTTATTTTTCCTCCTCCTTCATGTTGCTGTTAACCATCTATGTGCGGAGCGACCTAACATGGTGGTGATCATGGTCGATGATCTGGGGTATGCGGACCTTGGATGTTATGGTGGTGAGATTGAGACGCCGCATCTGGACAAGTTGGCGGCGAATGGGCTGCGGTTCTCGCAGTTTTACAACACGGCGAAGTGTCATTCTTCTCGGGTGTCGTTGCTGACCGGTCAGTATTGTATTGCGGCGGGGGACACGGCGTTGAGTCATGCGGTGACGTCTGCCGAGGTGATGAAGCAGGCGGGGTATTTTACGGCGATGAGTGGCAAGTGGCATTTGAAGAAAGAGCCGACGGATTTTGGGTTCGACCGGTATTTTGGGCACTTGAGTGGGGCGTGTAATTTTTTTAAGGGGGACAGGACATTCCGGTTGAATGGTGAGCCGTGGCAGGTGCCGGAGAAGGGGTTTTACACCACGGTGGCGAAGATTGATTTTGCCTTGAAATTTATGAAGGAGGCGCGTGAGGCGTCGAAGCCATTTTATCTCTACGTGGCATTCAACGCACCGCATGCGCCGCTGCATGCACTCCCGGAGGACTATAAGAAGTATAAGGGTCGGTATGACATGGGCTGGGACAAAATGCGTGATGCGCGGATTGCCAAGTTGAAAAAAGAGGGGGTGATCCCGGCGGATTTAAAGGAGAGTCCGCGGCCACCGCACGTGCGTGCCTGGGACAAGCTGGTGCCGTGGCAGCGTGACTATGAGATCAACCGGATGCAGACGCTCGCGGCGATGATTGACCGGGTGGATCAGGAGGTGGGCCGGTTGGTCGAGGACCTTCGGAAAAATGGTGAGTTGAACAATACGATGATTTTGTTTGTCTCGGACAATGGTGCCTGTCCCTACGACCGCAAGCCACCGTTGCTGAATGTGGAGCCGACCAATGGTCAGGTTGCCTTTGGGGATTCGACCGGTTGGGCGTGGGCGCGCAATGCACCGTTTCGTTTTTACAAGCAGAACCAGTTTGAGGGTGGCATCAGCACGCCTGGGATTTTGCACTGGCCGAAGGGGTTGAAAACGAAGCCGGGTGCTGTTGTGGATACGCCGGCGCATTTGATTGATGTGTTGCCAACGCTGGCGGATCTCGGTGGGGCGAAGATTCCGACGAAGCATGCTTCGCGGGAGCTGCGACCGGTTTCGGGTGTTTCACTCCGGCCGGTGCTGGAGGGGAGGGAGCTTGCGCGTAAGGAGCCGATCTACTTGCAGTTTTCCACCGATTTCGGATTGCGTGACGGCGATTGGAAACTGGTGAGTTTCAAGGGTCAGAAGTGGGAGCTATACAACCTCGCCAAGGACCGCGCTGAGAATGTCAATCTTGCTGTGAAGCATCCTGAACGGGTGAAAGCGATGGTGGCGAAGTGGCGGCAGATGAGCCGGGAAGTGCTGCACTCGGAGAAACTCGCCAATGCGGAAATAAAGCCAGCGGAGAAGGTGAAATCGAATGGTCAGTGGACGAAGTTCAGCGACTCGGAGGAGCCTCCGAAGAAGCGAGCGGGCCAACGCAAGCGCAAGAAGAAACCTTAGTCGTTCAGCTCACTGTGGAAGTTCCAACCCTTCGCTAGGATGCGTGCCATCCTGGGGAAGAGAATCAGATGAAACGGGAAGGTGCTGTACCAGTAGAGCCTGCCGAAGACACCGCGGGGACGGAATGTTGCGGTTTGGATGAGTTGGTCGTTAGTGACCTCGAACGACAGCCACGCTTCGCCCGGTAGTTTCATCTCGGCGTAGAGGATGAGTCGGCCGTTTTCCTTGTCGGCTAGAATGACGCGCCAGAAATCGAGCGCGTCTCCAGGTTTGAGCTCGGAATGGCTACGTCTGCCGCGTCGCATGCCGGTACCGCCAATCATCTTGTCGAACAGCCCTCGGAGCTTCCATGCCCAGAGCATGCTGGGCCAACCGTTCTTACCACCCAGTGACCAGATGGCATCGATGATTTTTGAGCGTGGAGCGGCGTGGGGTGGATGCTGCTGATCGGACAATACCCCGTGCTCGGGCACCTGAATCGACTGGATTTGGCGATGGCTGAGCTGGCCGCTGGAGAGGGCACCGTACCAGGTTGATGGCACCCGGTTCTGGGCGATGAGGGAGAAGGCCTTTTCGATGGCCTGTTGGTATGAGAGTAGGTCGAGAGGAATAACCTCCTTGATCGAATCCTCACGGCAAATGGTTTCCATGTGCAGGCTGCCAACCAGTGCCTTAGCGAGTTGGTAGTTGGTGGCGGTCACCATGCTGAGCCAGTAGGATGAGAGTCTGGGAGAGAAAACCGGCACAGTGAGGACGCAGCGGGACAAGCCTCGCTCGCGGGCGTAGCTGCGTAGCATCTCAAGGTAAGTCATTGGTTTCGGACCCCCGATGTCGTAGCTTTTTCCGAGCGTTTCCGGCTTGTCGAGCAGGCCGATCAGATACTCCAATACGTTGCGCACGGCGATGGGTTGGCACTTGGTCAGCGCCCAGCGTGGAGTGATCATGACTGGAAGTTTCTCCACAAGGTCACGGATGATTTCGAACGATGCCGATCCAGAGCCCACAATGATAGATGCACGCAGTGTGGTGAGCGGTATCTGTGAAGCGGATAGGATCTCAAAAACGCGCTCGCGAGATTGAAGGTGCTTGGATAGTTCGTCCGACTCTGGAAGTAAGCCTGATAGATAGATGATGCGCTTCGCATTGGCCGGCTCGATCCACTCAACAAAGTGGCGAGCACAGGTTGCCTCTCGCGATTCAAATCCATCACCCCCGCCCATGGAGTGGATCAGGTAGTATGCAGCATCCACATCGTCCGGGAAGCTGGGATAGGATTCGGGGTTATCGAGGAAATCGACTTCCAACAAGTGGAGCCGATCCTTCCCATACAGGCTGCGGATATCGGCCGGTATGCGGTCGGCGTTCCTCACCACCGCGGTCACCCGGTGCCCGGAGCTGTTGAGTTCTGCTAGAAGTCGTAGTCCGATGTAGCCATTTGCGCCTGTGATGAGGATGTGCATGGGTAACTAGCCAATATGCAGCATCCTGGTGGTGCGTAAAATGGTAATCGTTGATAGGGGGGTGAGCGGTGGATGGTTCGGGCTGTGGGTGGAGCTTATTTAGTGCCGCCACCAACGACGGATTCAAATGTTGGTCCGATGCGGATTTCGTCGGCGTGGGAGGCGTCGCCACCTTTCAGCACCAGACGGCTGAGTTTGCTTTGATCGATGTTGAAGGGCTCGGTGAAGACGCGGCCGTGTTTCTCGGGCAGTTTCAGGTCGTCCGGCACGAAGTAGGGAATCCATTGGTCGGGCTGGCCGTCCTTGCCCCACACCATCTTTGCGGCAAAGAAGTAGGTGTTGGGGGCTCTCATGCCTTTGACGAACAGGCGCTTTTTCTCTTTGCCGTTCTCAAAAACGTAGGATTCGGTCACGCCCTTGTGGGTGAAACCAATCGCCTCTTTGCCATCGTCCGACTGGAGGGAAAGGTTGACGCCAGGACCCTTCTTGAGGGTGCGGAAGAGGAAGCCGATCCACACCTCAGCACCGTCATCGAGCAGGCCCGCCTTCTTGAGACTGTCATCGAGTTTAATCGCGCAACCCTTGCTCCAATGCTGACCGTGACCCCTGTTGCCAGTCACGGGTAAAGCGCCATGGCTCAGACCTCCGATAACAATCACGGGAAGCTGCTTGGGTTTCTCGTCGAGTGTGACATAGGCACCGGTAGTGCCCAAGGCTCCGGACTTGCCGAGGAGGCTCTGGGGGACTTCGGCATCGGACGGATAATCGAAGGGTTCATAGACCAGCGCTCCACCGGCGTGGGGCTGGAGGATACGTACCTCAAGCGTGGCCGGGGTGGACTTGCCGGTGGTCGGCTGGATGCTGTAGTTGAAGGTACCTTTGGCCGGTGCTGTCTTATCCTCGTAGCTGCGGGTATCGGCGGGAACAGCTTTGGCGATCACCTTGCCGTCGCGAGAAATTTGAAATGCCTCGTACTTGCCACGGGCGTTCCAACTGAGCATGACGCCGTCGAGACTACGGTAGCCTTTGAACGCAGTAATTGAGGTGTCGCAGGACGCGTTGAGTTTCTTCTCGCCGGACGGGATGGTGAGAGTCAGCTCGTAGCTGTTAGTTCCTGGTGGGGCTGTGGTGTCGGTGTAGCTTGTTTGTGTGGGTGAGAGTTTGGCGTCGATATTTTTGCCATTGCGCAGGATGGTGATGCTTTTGGGTTTTTCGCTACCGAGCTGCCAGTTGAGTTGCACGCCATTGCTGTTGCCGTGGGCGACGAGTCGAGACGGTTCTTTGGGTCGCTTGAGTTTGAGCATTTCTCCCGCCATGGCGATGCCGATGTTAGTGTAGCTGCGGGCGTTGTTGTTCCAGTGGTAGCCGACTTGGTCGGTGGGGCCATCCTTGTCGAACTTGAAGGTCATCTTGTCGGGGCCGTAGGGTTTGTCGGTATTGATCACGGCGACGTTGCCAACGAAGTCTGGGTATTTGTTGGTATCGCCGATCGCGAGTTGGCCTTGGACGACGGGGGACTCGTTTTTAATCATACCACTGCTTGCGATGACGAATGGGAGGTTTGGTATGCCGAGTCCGTGTTCGCTGCTACGGATGTCCTTGATAAAGGCGGCGAGGTTGGTTTCGTAGTTGGCGTCGTGGCCGCCGTACTGGTCGTTCCACCCCTGGTGCCAGCAGATTCCGGCGATCTCCATGCCCTGACCGTTGTAGTCGGGGAAGAATTTTTTCATATTCCCTGTCACCTCGTCGACGAGCTGAAGAGTTCTGTGATAGAAATATCCGGGGTCACGTTCGGGTTCTACAGGAGTCGGATACTTGCCGATGCTGGGTGGCAGGAAGTTATGGCCGAGGCTTTTGCCTCCCCAAGCGGCTTTGATAATCAGGACTTTGCCCTTGTTAGTATTTCCCATCGCATGGCCAAACCCGAACTCCGGGCCGATCTGGCCGGATGACGCTCCGTAACCTGGCTTCAGTAGGCCGTATCTAAGTTCTCGGAAGGGATACAAATCGTAGTGGATCCAGACGTCTTTGCGTTCGATCCACTCGTCTTTGTCGTCGGCTAGGGACTGGTATTGATTTTTGGCATCGTTTTGGATCAGGTGACGCAGGGAGTTGCCTGCATCGCCTTCGATGGCGCCTTTGCCCTGCATGTTGGACTGGCCGACCATGAGGTAGATTTTTACCGGCGGTTCGGCTTGGAGCGGAGTGCTCACCATCAATGCGATGGAGACGAGCGACAGGAGGCGGAGTGGAGTTGCAATAGAGGTGTTCATGGTAGGGAATTATCTGGTTTGATGGCGGTTTCAGCTCGATAAGCCACTTCATTTCTTTTGCTCAAACAGCCACTGCATGACTTCCTCTTGGCTGAGGACTTTTCGGCAGATGCTGTGTCCGGCACCTTTGTATTCGGTGTACTTGATCTTGGCTTTGGCTTTCTCAAGCGCTTGCACGATGCTGCGTGACTGCTCAACGCCTACTGCTTTATCGGCGTCACCGTGAAAGTTCCAGATCGGAATGTGTTTGATTTTTTTGGCAATCGCGGGACCTGTCTCTTATACACATCTCCGAGCCCACGAGACATATC